>JABMOR010000116.1 GCA_013203245.1 Candidatus Nitrosopumilus sp. | reverse complement strand
GAAAATATTCTATTACTAAATATGAAAAAGTAACAAGAATTACTCTACCCTTAGATGCTCATTCCATACTTGTTGTGGGCATGGAAGTTGAGATGGATCATGATATCATAATTGACAAGATTCTTCAATTGATAAATTAAAAAGATCATGAAATAATTATTTATGATGACGAGTATAGTTAGTTATGGACTCTGAATAATCTAAGAAAATTGATGAAATAATGTTTGAAACTAATGACAAAATTAATGCTATTGTAGATGAAATAAGATCAATCAGATTCTCAAATGTGGATGAAAATGAAAAAGAAAAGAAATACGATGTATTGCGAAAAGAATTTGAAAAAGTTATGTGTTTAGAAGAAAAACGAGTTGAAGAAGTAATGAAAAACTCTTTTGATCATTCATAAATGAATAGAACAAAGTAATGATTAGACAATATTTAAGATTATTTTTTAAAACCCACTAAGGAAAATTTGCTCTACCAAAATACCATTTTTCTAATCGTTTCCAATCTTCATCAGAGAGATCATCAGTTGATTTCACTTTGGGCTCTATTTTTTTCACAATCACAATGAGCATATCTTAAACAAAAAGTAGATGTAGAGAATATTATACATTTGTTCATTTTCTCTCTAAATATGATAGTCATAAAGTGTTCTGTTCTTTTGTGCAAATCCATATAGATTTGCAATTATTTTATTAAAAATTAGGGTATCAAGCTAAAACAACAATGCCTCAATTGAGTTTAGAAATTTGAACTATAATTTATCTAAGAAATACTGACTTGTTCTTTATTTTTTTAATATTCCTTTTATGATCACCGCTTATTTCATGTGCCATTACCCATAATGTAAGTTGATTTTCGTGTTCAGTCTCTATTGTTTTGTCACACACTTTGCAATACCAAGAAACAAGATTGGTTAAAAGATGGATTAATTTATCAATTTCTTTTTTCAGATAAGAATTGTTACTAGATAGCATTGATTTATTTAATTTAGATATTTTTCGTAGTCTGTATGTAGTCATTGCACTTATGGAATATTTGTTCAAATGAGCGTTCAAATTTTTACATTCATGAAAAAGTTTTGGATTACTAATATTATCCAGATATTTTTTAATGTCAGTTAAGATTCTTACAAGAATTTGTGTTGTATTATCCATTTATTGTATATGGGCATTTTTTAATCTAATAAAATTATGGTGCAATACCATTAATGGTAACAATGCACATTATGTGAGCAAATTAACCGTATCTTAAACTGCAATAGTGAGAATCATATAGAATTAAATTGATTGTAAATATCTTGAAAAAGACATGGATGCCTACATTTTAATAAATTCTATGCCTTCACAAGAAAAAAATATCATTGAGGATCTAAATAAAATTCCCGAAGTGATTGAAGTTGATGGTATATTGGGGAAGTACGACATAATTGTGAAAATTTCATCTGATCTCCCTAATGATATAGATTTAGCAGTAGGAAAAATAAGATCAATCAAAGGAATAACTAGCAGCGATACCATGCCTGTAATTTACGGTCAGGGCGGCTCAATTGATAATGAAATAAACCAATCTTAAACTTTGAATCTTAAGAATATTCTCTGTTCATAATCTAACTACAGATTATGAAAGATTCTTTGTAAACGATAGAGATGTTTGTTCAGGATTAGATGTATCGACAAAATTTACTTAAAACCCTAATGAACAAATCGTTCATACAAATTCTCAGCATTCCCTAAATACCATTTTATAAAATCATATTATAATTGGAACTCTCACCAGACAACTAATCGTTGTTGGTCTTAAGTTCTGATTAACCTGTTTTGATCGGATCGCTGAAATAAATAAGTTCGCAAACCCTAACTATTTAATTCAAAGGTGGTATGAAAACGGGAAATATTTTATTAAAAATGACGGCATCAAACTATTACTTCAACACCGCAATGGAGTTTGGAGTGTTAAACTAATCTTGTAAATCCCGCTCAAGGATTAATTGTTAAACATCGATTCAAATTTCACCAAAATCTGTTAGTCAAAATCCGTCTATTTTTGGTTTTGTTGTGACTAGAGTTCAAATTGTAATGAGAGCACGATGTTGTTGGGGTATGGACAAGCCCCTCTCATTTGACCATAAGTAAAATCTTAGAATACTTTATGAGACTTGCATAATTCAGCAAAAACTATGAAAACAATTTACCTAATCCTAATTGTCTTGACACTCATTTTTGGAGGCCTGTGGGTGATTGTGGGTGGTGCAGCAAATACCATGCTATGTATCACTTATTGGATCATCTCCATACCAAACCAAGAAGTTTTCATGTTTCCTAATTTTGAGAATTGTGGTAGATGAACATGAAATTAGAATATGGAATCATAATAGTTGTGGGCATTCTTGTCTCTGTATCCTTAGGATTAATTACAATCCAACCTGACATTATCCCTCACTGGGAAGCATTACACGATATCAAACAACAATCTGACATTGGATGTGATGAAGAATGTAAATTAAAACAACAACAAGATGGATTCCTTTGTGTTGAAACTACAAAAAATGAATATGTTTGTAGACCCCCACGAATGATTTTTTATCCTGAAAGAGAAACTCAAATGCGTACTGCTTTTCCTCCAGAGTATGGAGAGTTTTTGTATTTTCCAAATGGTCTTACTACTGATGATGGACGACTCTTTGATATTGACAAAGTCGATTTAATCAATCCAGACACAAAACAAATTAGAATAGAATTTGCAAATCATAACATAAATCCTCCAGAACCGCAGTTTGAATATTTTACCGATCTTGTTCCAGGCCAGACCTTTGTATCTCATTGCACAGGTAGTGAACGAAAAACTGCTCATATAGTAGAATATCTAGATGTCTTTGAACTTGATGGTACTACATACATTGAGTTCTGGGGGAGTCACGTTACAATGCCTGATTCCTTACTACCATGTGAACTGCCTGAACTTATCGAACATTCAATTTCATATGATTTGAATTTGGGAATCAATTTTGAGATAAACTAGAAAATGAAAACTAGGTTTTATTTTAGACTGCAAGAGTAAAAGGTGTGATTGTTTAGATAAGATTATGTTTGACATGTCAAATTCTATAACTGTTGAATCTTAGTATTATCAAACTGTTATCTTCTTTAATTCGCCACTATTGGCTAAAAGACTACCGTGACATCATTGAATCCCTAAAAATTGAAATGCGGAAAACTTGATGCTAATGGATTGTCTATCGGTATTCTGGTTGCTACTAATGATATAACTGGAAATCTTTTGGATGGGGCTAGAGGTGCAATCAAAAATCTTCTTCCTCTAGGAAAAAGAATTGTTGTTTTGAATGGGGAGGATATTAAAGAAATTCTACGATGTACTGATGTTTCAGATAAACTCGATGATAAATTCACTGAACTTTACAAGTAATCCAAATTCAATCTGCATATTTTACCCGCGAAGAGTAAAACAAATTTTTAATCTCACATGATAATTACGTGCCTAATTATAGCGGAGTGTCAATGTGATCTGGCAAATCGCCCTCCCCGATTTAAAATTCTCTTAATGGGAATTGTCTCTTTGGTTCAAGTCCCACTTGGTACATAGACCAAGAGACGTTTAGCAAAAATTGGCCAGTTAGAATCTAATCACTCAAAATCCCATTCGGGAACAAAAATAATCTCATCTCGACCTAAATTTAACATTGAAAAAGACATGTTCTTTGTTAATCTCATAGTGGGTTCATACGAGTTTAGACTATTGCAACTCAAGCATATCCAACTACCTCCATCTACATGAGTCATAATCATTTGAAGATCATCACTATTGCAATTATAACAGATTTCAGGAATTTGCTCTAACTGTTTAGCTCTAGAAATTATTAGTCTTCCTGCTTCATCATAATCTGCCATAAATTTCGTGTAATAATTATGAACTTTAACTTATTGGAGTTTGGAAACCAAACTCTCTAAATCTACGGTTGTATTGGATTTAGTTTCCTTGACATGTGTATGGTTGATCATACTGGTCTCTTACAAGATCTTTAGTCCAACAGTTTTTTATCAAAATCTACAATCTGACACTATCACATCACACATATTTTATAGGAAATCTGTGATGTGAGTTAGTTTTTAGGCGTGAAATTAAGCAAAACCTCACACGTAACCTCACAAAATTTACTCATAATTAGGCACAAAATAACACATGAAATTTTCTGTGATGTTTGTAATATTGGATGCTTAATGGGTTACAGTGTCTCTAATTTTTCTCCTTGACTCCGAAACCATCTTGACAATTGATTTTTTCCACTCGTCATCTCTTCTCTTCATCTTGTCTTGAAATGATTTCAAAGACTTCTCAAGGATTTCTATCTTTTCATTCTGTGATGCGATTTGTTGCTGATTCTTTTCATCCAACTCTATACTTGTTGAAAGATCAAGTGGCTTTCCACATTTTGAGCAAATCTTGGAATCAAATGAGTTTGCCAAGTCACAAATCTTGCACATCTTTGGTCTGCTTATGATATCTCCCTCTTTGGCATTTGAAATGCCATAATGCTTGAAGATTGCCTCCTCCACATCAGAATTCATCATGTGTTCGTATCGTCCCGGCATCTTGGACCCTGATGACCATCCATACCTCTTCTTTTGCAATGACTCTGTAAGGAACATTCCAGTCTTTGTTGCACCAGTATGGCGAAACAGATTTGGCCAAACCCTCTTGTGGATTTGGGCAACATCACAGATTCTTTGCAGTCTCTTTCTCATGGCAGGATACGACCAAAATTTTGCAAACTTCTTCTCATCCATTGCAATCCATAGCGGCGCTTCAGGATCAGAATTGTTTGGATGCTTGTCAAAGTATGATGCCAAGTCTGGTACACATTCTATAACTCTGACAGGCCTTGGACCTGTCTTGCCATCAACTACAATCACTGCACCTCTGTCATCAAACTTTACATGTTTTATCTGGCGACTCAGTATCTCCCCAGGTCTGCAACCCAAATCTGAAAATGTATGAACAAATGCTCTATCTCTGAGATTCTCCCCACATGCTTTGAGTAATGAATTCTTTTCAGCTTCTGTAATTAACATGTCTGCAGTAAGATTTTCCCGTGGCTTTTTGATTCGAATCCAACTAGTTTCAGTAGGGTCTCCTACTGATTTTTGGTCCCTTGAATTAAATTTTAGCCATCTGTAAAAGTTTTTGAGAATTTTTTTGTGGTCTGATGTGGTGTTTGTCTCCTGACCGTCCTTGCTGAATTTTTTATTAAAATTGTACACCAACTCTTCAATGTCTTCCTTGCTTGTTTCATCCCAGTTCTTCTGAACCATTCTTGACAGACTTAGTAATGTTCCAAGAATCTTTGAACGTCTTGCATCTGACAATGATTCGTTTACCAAGACCCTGTCAAACTTTTTCATTATCTGAAGATTGTTTTCACTCATGTCTTTTTGCATTAATACAAATGTTCGATTAATTATTCTGTCATAATCGTATAATCTAATTTTATCTTGTTTCTGTCCTGAAAACTGCTGTTTTGACATTTCTATACATACTAGACGAGGGGGGATTTAAACCGGATATGTAATGCTCCCATCGGGATTTGAACCCGAGTCTTTGGCTTGAGAAGCCAAAATGCTTAACCGGACTACACTATAGGAGCTTGATAAAAAACAAATTAAATCTCAATTTAAAGGAAATGTTTTGACTTTGAATGAATTTGTAAAACTTTGTGAGTTGATTCATTTATAGAAAAATTACCTCTAAAAAAGACATGGATATGAAAAAATTCATTGAAAAAAATGGATTATCTGCTTTCCCAATTGGACTGGGCGGGTGTAGGACTAGTGATTTATCTTATGATTCATGTGATTATGATCTTTTTGTTTTTGATGGAAAATCAGAACCCGGAACAATTTTCAAATATGATGATGAATTTGTAAATGTCCATCATGCATCATTATCTGAAACTAATTCTGAAAAACTTCTCCAGTATTACAAATTAGAAATCCTTCAGGATGAATCTTGGGATTTACAAATGATGCTTTCTAAGATTAATGAAAAACATGTTTCATTATTTTCTGATTTTGCAAAAAACTGTTTGATAGAATCTCAATTCTGTTGCCAAAAAACCACAGAGTCCATTCAAAATCTTGACGTGTTTGCCCCTTGCTGGCAAAAATGTGCCACTTTTTATTTGGCAAAAGCTATTTCTTCAATCAACCATCAGCGTTCAAGCCCTTCTCACATGCTTGACTCCTTTCGTAAACTGCAGAAAAATACCGTCAACGAACACATCTCTATTGTAACTCAGACAGTCGGAATTGAGCGGGCCACTCCTACATTGCTTGAGCGGATGTTGAAATCAACAATGGGGTTTTCTGATCTAATTGAGAAAAACAATCACTCTGAAATTATTCAGCAAAAACACGATTTCTTTGTAAAAAATTCCATGCTTTCTGATTGCTATTTCTATTTGGCGTATGTGAATAAAGAAAATTTTGTGAAAATTAAGGATACCTTGAGTCGCCAGCCTGACCTTTTTTACATACTCAAGGTGGCCTTTGACGTTGAGGCTGATTCCCATCTGCTTCGACAGCAATCCGAACTTGTACAGAAATCTTGCAATGAAATACTTGGGGTTCTTTCAAGTGCGTAGCGTTCCATCTGGATGTACTAACCTTTTAAAAT
>JABMOR010000115.1 GCA_013203245.1 Candidatus Nitrosopumilus sp. | reverse complement strand
TATCTCCACTGTCTCTTCTTGGAGCATCTCTAGAACTTCCGCCTTCTCTTCTATCTCCACTGTCTCTTCTTGGAGAATCTCTAAAGCTTCCGCCTTCTCTTCTTGGAGAATCTCTGGATCTTCCGCTGTCTCTGGATCTTCCACTGTCTCTGGATCTTCCACTGTCTCTGGATCTTCCACTGTCTCTTCTTGGAGAATCTCTAAAGCTTCCGCCTTCTCTGCTAAATGTTGGAGGCGGTCTCATATCTTTTTCAGTAGGATTTTCATATTTTTTGCCAATTTCGTCAACTCTGATATTGAGTTTTTCAAGTAAAGTTTGGTTTAATCCCTCACCGTAAACATCAACTCTTGCTGCGATTACTGCCTTTGCAGCAACTGCACGTGCAATTTTTCCTCTTTGCCATCTTGGAGCAGCATGAACCATTGCATGTTGGAATAATAATCCGTGTTTAGGTGGTTGTGAACCTGTTTTCAATGCTCTGAATAATGCTTTTTCAGCTCCTAAAACTTGTATTGTACTGGCAGGCATTGATGCCATTTTTTTGAGACTTCCAGCTCTTCCTAAAATTCTTGCACCCACTGCTGTACCAAGTATTGCTGAAATATTTGGTGCAATCTCCTGCATTTCATTTTCAACATGTTCTTCAAGTTTTTTACGTAATTCATGAAATTCTAAAACTTGTTTTGCAATTGATTGTACAATTGCTAAATTAATATCTGAAATATCCCCACCTCTACTTTTTGATGAAATTAAAGATAACATTTCTACTTTAGATTCTGGAAAACCTGCTTCTTCAAAAATTTGTTTAGTTAATGATTCTCGTTTTCCTGCAATTACTATTTGTGCATATCCGTTAATACTGTCAATAATATTATCTAATTCTGGAAAATGTAATCCATACCATTCTCTGAGTCTTGAACTTAATCCGTTTGCAATTTTGTCAATTTCATCTAGAGAATTAATTGCTTGTATGATGTGAAGATCTGGACTTTGTGAGACTTCGGTAACTTTTGAAGATGATAATCCGAGAGCAAACTCTCTTAATTTTCCAAGTGTATCTTGTAGGTTTGAGGCAAAACCTGAATCTACAATGATTTGTGGTTTATTTGTTTGAATTTTATCTAATTCAGACTCATCCATCAAATGACAATCAATTGAATATTTTTTTAAAATTGCAAGTAATGATTCATCACTTATGGCGAATCCTCTTTGAGTTGATGCTAGATAATTCACAAGTTCATTTAATTTTGATTCTTTACTTTTTACTAAAAGATATTCTTTTACTGGATTTGAGAACGAAAATGCTTTGTCTAGTTTTCCATCATTGAAAACTGAGATTCCCAACTCTGTTAAAATTACAGAATACATGACTAGTTGATTTTAAATCACCTTTAAAAAAGCTACCAGAATCAGGAATCAACTGTTATATTCGAAACTGAGATAATTAATCAAAGTGGAGCCAAGTATTGCAACTTCCATAGGTAAAATTCAATTAGATAAACCTGTAATGCTGGCATCTGGAATTTTAGGCATTTCATTAGATGTGTTTAAACGACTTTATGCATCAGGCGCAGGTGCGGTAGTTACAAAATCCCTTAGTACTGCACCTTGGGATGGATATCCAAATCCTACTATCTTTAGTGTCAAAGGCGGTGGGTGGATAAATGCAGTAGGTCTTTCAAATCCAGGTGCATCAAATTTTGCTAAAATGATTGAACCCAATCAAGATGTTCCAATAGTGGTGAGTTTGGTGGGTTCCGTACCTGAAGATTTTGAAACTATGATAAAACAATTTGAAAATTGTAAAGTCAAAGCATATGAATTAAATTTATCTTGTCCTCATGTTGCCAAAGTTGGTTTAGAAGTCGGAGATGATCCTGGATTAGTTAAAGCAATTGTATCCTCTGTGAAAAATAATACGACTGTTCCTGTAATTGCCAAAGTTGGTTTAGGAACTAGTAATTATCTTAATACCGTTAGTACTGCAATAGATTCTGGAATTGATGCAATCACTGCTATCAATACAGTTCGTGCAATGGCAATTGATGTTGAAACTAAACGACCCATTCTTAGTAATAAATATGGGGGATTATCTGGAACTCCGATTAAACCAATTGCATTAAGATGCGTATATGAAATTTCTTCACAATATGATATTCCTATTATTGGCTGTGGTGGAATTTCTACTTGGGAAGATGCTGTAGAATTTTTCTTGGCTGGAGCTTCTGCTGTTCAACTTGGTAGTGCAATAGGTGATAACTGGATTGGAGTTTTTGATGACATTAACAAAGGTATTTTACATTACATGGAGCGAAAAGGTTTCACTACAATAAAGGAGATGGTAGGTCTTGCAAAGAAATCTTAATCATCCTACAATTGTTACAATTGAAAAAGTTATAGATGAAACACCTACTGTTAGAACTTTAGTTTTTTCTGATGATATAATGTCTAATGTTCTTCCTGGTCAATTTGCCATGGTTTGGATACCTGGTGTAAATGAATTACCCATGAGTGTAATGATTTCAAAAGAAACAGGAAAAGCTGCATTTACAGTTAGAAAACATGGGCCTTCATCTACTGGACTGTTCAATGTTCCAGTGGGTGGACAAATAGGAATTAGGGGCCCGTATGGAAATTCATTTAATCTTAAAGAAGGAAAATTATTGTTAGTTGGAGGAGGGACTGGTCTTGTTCCTATGATGCGATTACTTACTTTTGTAAAATCTACAGATGATGTCACCTTACTAATTGGAGCAAAATCAAAAGATGAAGTATTCTTTGAAGATTTAGCAAATGATCTTTTGAAAAATAATCCACATCGTGTGATTGTATCTACTGATGATGGTAGTTATGGTGAAAAAGGATTTGTCACTGATTTAGTTGAAAAATTGACCGATGAAACCCCTTTTGATGCAGTGTATGTTTGTGGCCCTGAAATTATGATGTACAAAACTGTCCAATCTGCTCATTCAAGAAATATCTTTGTTCAGGCAAGTCTTGAGAGAATGATGAAATGTGGTGTTGGAATATGTGGCAGTTGCTGTGTTGGTGAGGATCTTGCCTGTAAAGATGGAACTGTATTTGATGGAACTCATTTATCTAAAAATAAAGAGTTTGGTTATTTGCATAGAAACAAGGCTGGTATTTTAGAAAATTATTAAGTTTGACTCGCAAGGTTTAAAATCCATCACAAAATGATTTCCGTGAAGGATATGGGTACTCCAAAAATCGTTTTAACAGCTGATAGAACTTTGATGTCTCCTTACAGGGGATTATCTCTTGCAACGTTTTTCGGATGTGCTCCAGCTATAGATCCTAATCGAGATAAAAACAGTTTTTGGTATAAAATTCTTGGAAATCAAGTAACTCCAAAAATTCTATTTGATTTCATTTGTAATTGGTCCCCTGACATTAATGGTGCTGCAAAATATGCTCCATATGGATTAAGAAAATTAGAAGCTGGTTTGTTACGTGATGGCTTTGCACGAGAAGATGTAGTTGTTGCCCATCCAAATCACATTGAAAAATTCATTGGTCCTGAAACTGAAGTTATTGGAACTTATGAAATGGATCCTCTTGGAATGGGTCCTGTTACTATGACATTTACTTATGGACGGAAACAAACTTCTTACGATGAATTTTACAATGCTGACTTGCATCATAGAATTAAAGCTGCCAAAGCAAGAACTGGAAGTAAAGCAAAAGTAATTTCTGGTGCATCTGGAACATGGCAATACAACTATGATCCAGCAAAAATTGAAGAATTTGGAATCTATGCAATTCTTGAAGGTGAACTTGGTGGCATTGCACCTGAAATTGATGGACATGCTGGTAGGTTCTTTAACTATTTGATTAACGGCGATTTTGAAAATATGGATCCTTTCAGAAAGAGAAGTGACTTTAAAGTTAACATTAAAGAATTTGAAAGAGAAGGTAAAAAAATTCACGGAAG
>JABMOR010000114.1 GCA_013203245.1 Candidatus Nitrosopumilus sp. | reverse complement strand
TGAAATTGTTTTTGGAAATGTCTATACACAGTGGGGGGATATAGAATACCAAAAAGTAAGTGACATCATAACTTCAATGTTTGGAAATTAAATGCAAACAATTCAACTTCAAAACGATTCTTTAGTTGAAATAGCAACTTTTCTTGTTAGAAGATGGTCTGAAAAAGACAACATAGTAGTAGAAATTTCAGATAAAACAGAAACCAAAACACGTCTAAAAGAAAACAAAGTAATCTTAACGCCATTAGAAAAAAGAATTGGAAATGATTTCCAAAAATATCGTCAATTTAGAACCTCACTATGGTATGAGGGTATGAGAATAAAATACTGCAAAAAAATTCTTAGTGATGATCATGCATTTGGATTTATTCTCAATACAATGGAAACTCAAAGAATCGAGCAATTAGGAAGAAAGATTTGGAAAGGAATGGATGAAGAAATTATTTTTAATTATACCTACATGCTTGTGGCAAGACCACAACTACACACAGTTTATGGAAAAGCAAGGATTGTAGAGGCCTTTTATCAATATTTTATGTTTGGGGTCTTGAAAGGTGAGATTCAATCAAGTAACTTTGAAAAAATAAAAAAAGCATCAACATTTGCAAAATCAATTGTCAACCAAGCAGTAAAAGAAAAACAAGATACAGATTGGGTTGGAAAAAATGTTACTGAAATTATAAAAATATTAGACATTGATTCCCTCTTGACAATTCCAATTTCTCTACCATTTATGAAAGCAGGGATGGCATTATCAGAAGAAGAACTACTAAAAGTGCTCAAAGTAATTTCTAAAAACAAAGAAAGTGATTTAGGTAAAATTGATCCAACATCTGTCATTCGAGGTGATGATGTTTATGATGAATACAAAGTACTAGTAGATGAAAATAAAAAAACTGAAAACAAAGGATTGGTAACTGAAACAATAGGAATTCAAATCCCATCAACAAGAAATATTGATGAAACAACAATCTATGATATGAGTCTGATTAATGGATTAAAAACAAAATTCAAAGAATGGAAAACAGGTTGGAAAGAACAACATCTTAGTTCAGGAGATGAATTTGATGAAGAGAGCTACATAGAGGGTAACGAGCCATTTTTTACAGATGTTAAAAAATCAATTAAAACTAAAATTGTAATTCTACTAGATCATTCATCTAGTATTGCATCAGATGCGATTGAATACAAAAAAGCAACTTTAGCGTTATGTGAAGTATTATCTTTTCTCAAAGTAAAATTTGCAGTCTACGCATTTAGTACTGAAAATAGATCAATGGTTTGTTGGTCAATTAAACCAGAAAATGTAAAATGGAATAGTATAACTGCAAAAAGATTAGCACAAATTGTTGCTAACGGATCAACACCATTAGCTGAAGTCTATGACAAAATGTTCCCAATTTTACAGTCAAAAAGACCAGACATTTTTTTGACATTAACTGATGGGGAACCATCAGATCCTGATGCAGTAAGAAATATGACCAAATCTTTCAAAAATTTAGGAATTAGCATGGTTGCTTTAGGGCTAGGCCCAAATACTGTAAGAGCCATCACTATAGCGAATAATCTTAGACATTTAGGATATGAAAAAACTATGGCAGTTAGTAGACTGAAAGATATTCCAAATAAAGTCATTAGTATTTTAGATGTGTAAGTTAAAAATTGAAAATGAAATAATTTCATATTATATCAGATATTTTATATGAGTAAAAAATCGACTGCATCCAGAGAAAAATATGTCAGAAAATGATTTCGATAAACCTCTACTTGAAAAATTTGAACAAGAAATTTGGAGTAAAATTCCACACCTAGAAGAAGGTAAAGTAGTCAATGCAACACCGTTGATTGATCTTACAAGTGATTTTAAGGAATGTGCAAAAAAACTCTACAAACTAGATATTTCAGATTTAGACTTGAAAATATATGGAAAATTTGATTCTAACTTAGTATCAGGTTCAATCAAAATTAGACCTGCTATTCACATTATGCATGATGCAATTAAAACTGGAAAACTAAAAAGTAATCAAACAATAATTGAAGCAACATCAGGGAATTTTGGAATTGCACTTGGACAAATGTCAAAACTAGGATTGACTGTTGTTTCACTAGTTTCAAGAAAATTACAAGAAGGAGTCTTTAAGGAATTGAGAAATGAAAATATTCGCATAATGGATCTAGATATGGATATTTGTCCTGCTCCTGGAATGAAAGATAGTGATGCTGATGCATTAGTTGCAAAAGCTACTGCAGCAAATATTCGTTCTCAGTTAGCAGAATTAGGTTTTGATCCTACAATTTATGA
>JABMOR010000113.1 GCA_013203245.1 Candidatus Nitrosopumilus sp. | reverse complement strand
TAGTGGAAGATCTAGAGATAGTGGAAGATCTAGAGATAGTGGAAGATCTAGAGATAGTGGAAGATCTAGAGATAGTCCAAGAAGAGACAGTGGAGATAGAAGAGAAGGTGGAAGCTTTAGAGATAGTCCAAGAAGAGACAGTGAAAGGAATGATGAAAGAAGAGATTCGAATAAAAAGAGAAAGAATTTTGGAAGAAGATAGCCAGTCATTTTTTTGGATTAAATCAGAAGGACAAGAAAAATTAGCTACAGAAAATATGGTACCTGGAAATCAGGTTTACAAAGAAAAATTAATCATTAAAAGAGGAATCGAATATAGATTATGGGATCCATTTCGAAGTAAATTAGCAGCATCAATAATGAATGGGTTGGATTATTTTCCTTTTGAAAATAAAAGTATAATTTTGTATTTAGGAGCATCTACTGGAACCACAGTTAGTCACGTTTCAGATATTGTAGGACCTAGTGGAATTGTTTTTAGTGTAGAGCATGCAAGTAGAGTCGCAAGAGATTTTTTAGATAGAGTTGCAACACATAGATCAAATGTCATTCCAATTCTACAAGATGCAAGAAGACCAAAAGAATATTTTTCAGTATTTGGAAAAGTAGATGTTGTGTATGTAGACATTGCACAGCCGGATCAAACACAAATTGCAATTGATAATTGTGAAATGTTTTTAAAAAAAGGAGGCTATTTCTTTTTGGTTATCAAAACAAGAAGTATTGATGTTACAAAAGCGCCAAAAAGAATCATTGAAGAAGAAATAGAGAAATTGAAACCAAGATTTGAGATTTTACAGTCTATAGATCTACATCCCTATGACAAAGATCATGCAATGGTAATTGCAAAATTTAACCACTAGTTATTTCCCATAATTTTCTGAACGGGTTTCCAACTTTTACGCACAAATTTGGGCATCTCATGATTTTTTTTATAATATTTTTTTACAAATTTCACAGTTACAGGATCAGACGGATACCCACTACCCAAATTATGATCTTTCCTTAATTTCATAATTACTCGATCTCTACTGACTTTAGCAAGAATAGATGCAGCAGATACTACGACAAATCTACTATCAGCACGATGATACGATTTAATTTTATGATTATCAGATAGTTTAGAAATTTCTTTTCCAAATCTAGTTGGGTTTACATCACATGAATCAACATATGAAATATCTGGATTTAATTTTGAAACAACTTTTGCCATGTATTTTGCCTCTAAACCATTTAGACAGTGTTTCTTTACACTAGCATCGATTATTTTAGGAGAAATTTTTGCAATGTAATAATCATCTACAATTTCAATAATTTTTTTGTATAGATGTTCACGTAGTTTAGGAGTGAGTTTTTTTGAATCTTTTACACCTAATGCACTTAATTTTTTTATATTTTTTTTATCTAATGATATTCCAGCTATTACCAGAGGACCCAACATAGGACCACGTCCAGCATCATCAATTCCACATATTTGCACGAATTTTCTCTTAAAGCAGAAGTATTAAACCGTTATACGTTTAAAAAAAATTGAAAAAAAATGGAAATTCCAGATGAAACTTTTCAAGAAATAATCGAAGGAACCACAAAACTTCTTGTCCCAAAAAAATCCCTTACTGATAAAGTACCACCAAAAAAACCTGCATTTTTCAATCCAAAAGCAAAACTTAACAGAGATTTTTCTATAATTGCATATGCTACATTTCTAAATAGATTTGACGGTCCAAAAATTTTCTTAGAAGGTCTATCAGGAATGGGTGCCAGAGGACTACGTGTTGCAAATGAATTAAAAATTGACAAGGTTGTGATAAATGATCTTAATCCATCGGCTCTTAAAATTGCAGAATATTGCGCCAATCTAAATGGAATAAAAAATATAGAATTTTCTGAAAATGAAGCATGTAGATTTTTCAGTACTCATTCAAAAAAAGGTGAACGAGGATCAATTGTAGACATAGATCCTTTTGGATCACCTGCAGCCTTTTTTGATTGCGGGATTAGGGCAACTATGCATGGAGGTTTATTGTCTATCGCAGCAACTGATCTTCAAGTTCTAAATGGCCTCTTTCAAGATGCGTGTAAGAGAAAATATGGAGGAGTTCCAGTTAGAACAGAATACGGAAATGAAATTGCAATTAGATTGGTTTTGGGTTCCCTTAGAGCAGTAGCTGCAAGACTAGGAGTAGAAATAATTCCAATGTTTGTTGAAAGTGAAATGCATTACTATAGAATATACGTAAGAGTCAGAAACAGGCCAGACCAACAAGAAAATCTAGGATATATTATACATTGTAAAAATTGTGGACATAGAAAAATTACTCTTGAACAAGAACAAGAATGTGAATTATGTAAATTCAAAATAAGTATTGCAGGGCCTTTGTGGATAGGAAAAATTTTTGATAAAGAATTTGTACAAAATATGTTATTAGAAAATTCTAAATTAGAAACTAGTAAAGGTTGTGAAAAGATACTTAACAAATGTCTTGAAGAAGCAGAAATGCCAGGAACATATTACACAATAGATGAAATTGCATCAATAATGAAAGCATCTCCACCAAAATTAGAAAAAGCAATTGCAAGTTTGCGTGAAAATAATTTTTTGTCTAGTGTTACAGTATTTAATCCGACGGGATTTAGAACCAATGCTAACATTAATGAAATAATAAAAATTTTTAAAACTATCCAATAAAACCTAGACAAACTAGGTATAATTCACTACTTTGTTTCCTACTAGCATCAGGTTTTGTAAGATTAATTCTAACAAATTTTTTCTTGATGTAATCTCTAAACTCCATTGAAAATTCACCGTCAAAAATTTTGAATACAGCATTTCCTTTATGTGCTAAAACTTTATCCATAATTTTTGCGCAATCATAATTTAATGAAATTTGCTTTGCATGGTCAACAGTCCAATTTCCACTGACTTGCGGAGAAAGATCACAAATTACAGCATTAACTTTACGTCCAAAATAAGACATTACTTCATCTACCACATGTTCATCTTCAATATTTTCTCGAATAATATGCGCGTTAGGAATTTCTTCAACATAAGCTAAATCAACCCCCATTACGTGTCCTTGATTTCCAACTAATTTTACAGCCATCTGAGTCCAGCCACCAGGAGCACATCCAAGATCCAGTACGTTAAAACCAGGACCTATGAGTCTGTATGATTTATTCAAATCCTGTAGTTTGAATGCCGCCCTACTTCGAAATCCTTGTTCATGAGCTAATCTACGATAGTGATCTTTACGTGCATCTGCTAGTTTCATTTGGCAATCACGGGTTTTTTCAATTCAGCAATCACCCAATCTTCAATGAATTGACAATTTGTAGGACTAATCTCACCATCAAGTGAACATTTCTGTTCCACAGTACAAACTAAACATGGTGCATGTACAATAGATTCTGTACTAATTGGAGTCTTCTTTAAAATTAATTTGTAAGTCCAACGATTACTCTCAAGAAGTTTTTCTCTGGTAATTGTACCCATTCTTTCAAGTTTTAATGCCAATCTAGAACCAATTTGATTTGTAAGTTTAAGTTTTTTCCACAATTCCCCTTGGAACATCCCATCAGATTCTTTCTCAGCTAGAATATCACAGACTTTGTTTGTCAGTCTTTCCATGTCAACTTTTTCAATTTGGAAATTTTCAATTTCTTCATCAGAAAGTTGTTCTTCTAATTCTTCTTCAAGAGTTAATTCTTCTATTCTTTTAACTTCCTCTAATTCTTTTTTAGTTAATTTTTTTACTTTTACAGGTTTTTCCTCAGATTTCTTTGCAGGCTTTGCATCATCTTTTTTTGCTGCTTTCTTGACTACTTTTTTTGTGGATGTAGAATCTAGAACTTCCGTTTTCTTTTTTAATTCATCAAGAGTATCTTTTTTCTTTGCCATCAAATCACCTTATTTTTTAAATTCAATTTCTTATTTATCAACAAGATTTCATTCCTATTTAATGGTAAATGTTCCTTTTGTAGAGATATTTTGGAGTTGTTTTGAGACCATTTCTACGACTATCTCATATGAGCCAGGAGTGTCAATTATCTTAGAAAATATGTCTCCAACAGGGACCATCTTACTTCCAGATTCAAAGCATTGATCAAAGAATCCACCTTGTGTAATTACATCACTTTTTCCTGATGAATAAATTGTGATGTAAAGGTCCCCACAGCTAAATGAAGAGTCATCGATTTTTACTTGAATTTCAACTGGTTCTGTAGTAGTATATTGTTCAGATAGCCCCATAATTTCAATTGAAGAATGAGAACCTCCTTCAGAATAAGACATGGGCCACAGGTTTAACTCCCTATCAGGTTGTTGAAGAACATCAGACAATACGGCTGAACCAACTATTATTGAAAAAATTACAGGTAAAATAAATACAATAAAAACTCGCCTAGTAACCATTTTGTTTTAAAAACTACAATTCCCTTATATCTATTTAGCAAAATTGTAAAGGTTAAGATCATTTTGACGAATGAGTTAAATCGTAGCCAACTAAATATCGCTAGATGCGACTTAGAAAATTCAGAGTTAGAGCATATCGTTGCATTCATGATTCTGGAGAAATAACAGTTGGAGATTTAGCAGCTTTTGTAGGAAGAAATGAAAGTGGAAAAACTACAATTCTTCAAGCTTTAACATTGTTGAATAGAGATGAAGAAGTTTCAGAATTAGATCTTTGTGATGAAATGAATGAGGAATTAAAAGAAGAAATGAAACTAGTTGAAGGAGAATTTAATTTAAACCAACATGAAATTAGCATTATTAAAGAAAAGTTTCCAGGACTGCCAGAAATTAAAAAAATAAAATTATTTAGAACAAATGAAAATCCCAGAGTGCAGTATGAGTTTGAAGATATTGAACTTAGTGAAGACTCCAATAAAGGACTTAATTCATGGGAAAATTTTTCAAGACAAATATTTGGATTTTTAGATACTATTCCAAATCACCTAAGAATACAAATTGATACAAAATTCTTTGAGGAAGACGTTCCTAAAAACCAAAAAACTTTTGATAGCGGAATGGCAGAATTTAGTAATCGATTCCATGTAATTGCTATCCAGGAACCTAAAGTGATTGAAGAATGGGGGAAAATCTATGAGAGTCCTGAAAACCAATTTTCAAATCTTCTAAGTGGTGAAAGTGAAAAAACAGCATTGCAAAATTTTATTGCAGCAGAATTACATCCAAGATTTGTATATTTTTCAGATTATAAAAAAATCTATGGCAATATTAATCTCAATGAATACCTAAGAGAAGAAAGAGGAGAGCGAACAGATTCAATTGAATTTGTTGAAGAGTTCGACAAGGCTGAAACAGTAAGGAATCTATTCTATCTAGCAGAACTAGACATGATAGAATTAGATAAAGTGAAAGAAAGTCCTTCAAAATGTATCAAACTTCTCAATGCAGCAAGTAATAGGTTGACTAAAAAATTAAACCCAGCATGGAAAGGTGATCCAATTCATGTTGACTTGAGATATAGTCCTGGAAATATTATGAGTGTGGTAATTTCAGATGTCCATAAAGATGGAACAATTACCAATACAGGATTGTTAAACAGAAGGGCAGAAGGTTTCAAATGGACATTTTCATTCATTGTAAACTTTGCAGCTGAAACACAAAGAGCAGAATTGAAAGAAGCAATATTACTTTTAGATGAACCTGCAAGAAATCTTCATCCAACCCAACAAATGGGAATTTCGGATTTGTTGAAAAATTTAGCAGGATCTAACCAAGTATTGTATGCAACACATTCACCATTTATGATATTTGATTACACTCCAGGTAACTTACTGGTTGTTGAATTAGATAAGAGAAAACACCTTAGTAAAATCTTTTATGATTATTGGAATGCAGATGATAAAACACTAACACCTATTTTGTATGGGCTTTGTAGAGGTCAAGTTGAATCTATAGTAGATAGAGAGATAGGAACAAACTCTAGACCAATCATTATCGTAGAAACAATGTCAGATGCTATGTATCTTAATGCATTTGATAAATTCTTACAAGATCCAAATATCTCAATGAATCCTCTTAATGTGATTGCAGCATATAACAAAAATGCAGTGTTACCTTTAGCAATATTTTATAGAAATCACGGATATAGGACATTTGTTTTATTGGATAATTCAGAAGAATCTAAGCAAATTTCATCCCAATTAGTATCAAATGAATTTTCATCAATTCAAACCATCTTTTTTGAAAGGGAAGGAAAGAAACTGGAATCAATTGAAGATTATATCGCTTTAGAAGATTATTTGTATCCAGTTAATCAAACGTATGAAATAAAGCTAAGACAAGAAGGTTTTTCAAATCTTACACCGCAAGATATCACATCCAAAGAAGGGAAGGGAATTTTAGAGAAATTAAGAAAAATATGGCAAGAACATAGAGATGAGGATTGGGGAGAATTTAACAATGAAGAGATCACCAGATACATTTGTGAGAAGATTACCCTTGAAGAAACTAGCTTCCTGTCAGATAAAACAAAAGACCAGTTTAGATCATTATACAGACTAATTGCTGAGCGAATCAGACAATATCAAAATGTAGTAACAAAAAAAGACTTGGATCGATTCCAAAAGGCAAAAGATTGAGATTTAAGAAGTTTGCTCATGAAAAACACTAAATTGAGAAATAGGAAAAATGGTTTAAGTGAGAGATGATGAAATTAAATTACATGAGTAGATCATCTACCAGAGGAATTTTCCTTTCAGTCGTATTGTTATTTTCAGTCGTGTTAATTATATTTCCATCAAATGTTTATGGTGAAGAAATTTCAGTTACAAGTATCGCATTAGAAGAAACAACGGTATTAGAATTAACAAATCATTCAACAGAGGAAATCAATACTTTAAGAATCTGGCTTGGAAGTGATTTTAATTTTAAATCTTTTAAAACTGAAAAAGGATGGACAGGTGAAAAAAATGCACAAGGAGTTATTATTTTCACATCATCCAAAGTCATCAAACCAGGAGAGTCTGTAAAATTTGGAGTAAAAACTGACAAACCAAATCCAGGAATCAATTGGAAAGTGCTTGACAAAAAGGATATACAAATAGATACTGGAAAATCGATTGCAAAAGACTTACCAGCAGTCAAAAATCTAGACCCAATCCAAAGTTCAGAAAATACAGGAGAAAGCATATTCACAGAATCAACATTTAGGATAGTTCCAGAGAAACCAAATGTTGGTTCAACAATTAGAGTGACAGGAGATAATTTTGGTTCATTACAAGAATTTGATTTTTACATTGATGTAAAAAAAATAGGCAGTTTTGAAACAGACAAAGATGGTCATTTTATGACTACGATGAAAATTCCAGAAAACCAAAATGCAGATAGAGTTGATTTTAAAATAAAAAATAAAAACGGTGAGGAGAAAAAAATCAGTCTTAGATTAGATGTAATTGATAATAGAATTCCCGATTCATCAAACACTCCACTTACGTTTAAAGGAATTCCAAATATCATCCACAGAGGTGACTTTTTAGAGATTTTTGGAACTGCGGAACCAGGTAGTGGAGTTACAATAGAGATTCATGGACCGGACAATGAAATAATCAGAACAAGAACAGCAGAAACAGACAATAAAGGAAATTGGAAATTAGAACCATTATTAGTTCCATTAGACAGGCCATTTGGAAAATACATTGGAATTATTTCAGATGGAAGACAAGAAGTATTAGGTAATTGGACACTAGAGTCAGATAAAAAAATCATCATAATTCCAACAAGTTTGAAATTTGATCAAGGGAAAACAATAAAGTTTAACGGTACTGCCTTGCCAAACATTCCAATAGAATTAATTTTAGAAGATCCATTTGGAAAAGAAGTTGCCTCAGATATTATTCAAGTTGATGAGTCTGGAAACGTAAAGTATGAGTACCCAACCACACAAACTACACCGAAAGGAACATACACATTAATTGCAACTCAAGAAAAATACAAAGAATTTATTTATGCAGGAGTTGGACAATTACCTACAATTCCAGTGAACTTGGAATTTGATAAATTAAATTATAAAACAAGTGATTCTGCAATTATCACATTATCAGGGAAGGCATCTGAAATTATTAGTTTGTTAATTATTGATCCTTCAGATAAACCAAAAGGAGAAACAGTGTCAATTACATTACAGCCAGATGGGAGAGGTACACATACTCTAGATCTAGATGGATATTCTTCAGGAATATACACCGCAGTGGTCAGTAAAGGAAACACCAAGAGTACAGAAATTTTTTCAGTAGGTCTACAAATGGGTTCTGGTGAAATTGACATCAATACTACAAAAATAGAATATCACCCTGGAGATCCAGTATTAGTTTTGGGCGATACAGGTTCCAATGTTCTTTTAACTCTAACACTTTTGGATGAAAACGGAAAAGAGGTTAAAGTTAAAGAGACATTTTCAAATAAAAATGGAAAAATTTCAGAAAGTTCATTTAGAATTCCATCAGATGCAAAACCAGGACTTTGGACATTAAAGGCAACAAGTGGTTCAAATTTTGATAATGCTGAAATCAACATTGTCACATCAATATCAGAAGGAATGGCAGTCTCAGTAGAACAAGGAGAAAACATTCCAGGGTTAGGAGATACCATAATTATCAAAGTGTATGGAGCAGAGCAAAATGTAGATATCGAGATCATTTCAGCAGATGGAGAAATAATTGGTTCACTCGATGGTATTATTACAAGTGCCGGAATAATTGATCAATTATGGGCCATTCCAAAAGATACAGAGCCTGGAATATATACAATCAAGGTATTAACCGCAACAGATTCAGCAGAAACCACGTATGAATTAAAATAATAATTTCAAACAATTTTATTTCACCTAATATGCTTGAACATTATGAACCTTAAAGACAAAATAGCCGATTTTCCAAATTTCCCTAAAAAAGGAATTTTATTTAGAGACTTTAGTCCAATTTTAAAAGATCCGTCAGCATTATCTTATGTAGCAGATGAATTTTCAAAACATTTCCACCCAAAAGACATTGATGCTTTTGCAGGAATAGAATCAAGGGGATTTATTCTAGCCTCAATTTTAGCCTCAAGATACAACAAAGGTATGATAATGATTAGAAAAGTAGGAAAATTACCTGGAAAAACTGTAAAATTAGCATATACAATTGAATATGGAAAAGACATCATAGAGATACAAAAAGACATCATCAAAGAAGGCGAAAAAATACTCATTTGTGATGATTTACTTGCAACAGGTGGAACAGCAAAGGCATCTGCAAAACTAATTGAAAAGATAGGTGGAAAAATTGTAGGATTTGCATTTATTATTGAACTAGTTGATCTCAATGGAATCAAAGGAATTAGTAAATACAATTGTAAATCATTGGTGAAGTATTAATGGAAAGAGATGTTGAAATAGGAATTTTTGGTGGAACTGGAATTTATGATTCAGGGCTGCTTGAAAACGCACAAGAAGTAGATATAGATACTCCTTATGGTAAACCTTCAGATACAATTACAGTTGGAACTTTTAAAGGAAGAAAGATTGCGTTTCTTCCAAGACACGGGAAAAAACACACCATCCCACCACATAAAATTAATTTTAAAGCAAATATCTGGGCATTTAAAGAATTAGGAGTTACAAGAATCATTGCACCATCAGCAGTTGGAAGTTTGAAAGAAGAATTAGCACCAGGCCACTTTGTATTACCAACACAATTCATAGACTTTACAAAATCTAGAGACGGTTCATTTTCAGAAAATGGTAGGGTAATACATATCTCAGTAGCTGATCCATTTTGTCCAGAACTACAATCATCAATTATCCAGGTAACTGATGAACAAGGTTTGAATATTCATAAAGATTGTACCTATGTCTGCATAGAAGGGCCACGTTTTTCAACCAAAGCTGAATCAAAATTCTATAGAACTACAGGAGCAGACATTATCGGAATGACACTTGTTCCAGAATGCCAACTAGCAAGAGAAGCACAGATGTGTTATGCTTCAATATCTACAGTTACAGATTATGATGTTTGGGCCGATAAACCAGTTACAGCAAAAGAAGTAATGGAGACACTTGCAAAGAACGTAGAGAAAACAAGAAAAATACTAACAGAGTTAATTGATAAAATTCCTAAAACAAGAAGTTGTTCTTGTGCAAAGGCATTAGAAGAAGCTGAATTTTAATCATCAACAAATGACTCTTTTGTGAGTCCTTCTGGAAGGGTCAAATCACCTTGAAGTAGACTTCTCTGAAGTAAATCTATCACCTCATCAACATTATAGCCTAATTTTTCTAATTCTTTCTCAGTAATTTGAGAAAGTTTTGCGCCAACATTTTGTCCACCTATTCTACCAAAGGCAATAGCTGTAAAACGAAATTCATTTTTATCTATTGTGAATTTACCAGTAATCTTTGCAGCCATTTGGCTTCCATGAATATTGTTAATGTGAACTTTAAGATCCATTGCAAAATTAAATTTCTACAGCTTTGTTAACATTGTCATCAATTAGAAAGCTCCAATGCTTATCATCTTCAACTTTGAAATCATTAATCTTAAGTGGAATCACTTGTTCATCAAGACATTCGTGTTTAATTTCATCTTTTTCTTTTAATTTAACTAATTTCCATTTGCTTTTTCCTTGTTGTAATTTACACACAGTTACTGCCCATTTTGCATCAGCGTCGATTTTTGGCATTCCTACTATTTCTGCAATTTCTTCAATTCCAAGTTCTTTTTCTTCACAGAATTTCTTTTTACAAACTCCACATCTCCAAACATCAACAGATCCAATAGTTCTTTCATCGACGTTGATGTTTATCACACCAAAATAGACGGGCTGATGTTTGCAGGTTTCAGTATCAATACTCAATGTTGTTCACCAAGTTTTGGTATTTTTTAGTTCTTGCATCATCATATGGT
>JABMOR010000112.1 GCA_013203245.1 Candidatus Nitrosopumilus sp. | reverse complement strand
TTGTAATCTGTGCAAAAATGCCTTTCTAAAAGTTTCTTCAAGAAAATGTTAAGTACTAGGTTTTGAGCTACGCAAAAACTTTGCATGTAAATTATTCAACATCATAAGTGTAAGAAGTAAAGTTCGGCCTGCTGCTGGAGGGGGTAAAGTGACAACAGATACACCGCGGTATTTTCTACGTATTGGTTTTCGAATCAAAGGTTCAGGGATGTATGCCAAATCTTCTTCTTGAATTAGTCCTTGATTTTTTTTCATATCTTGAACTATTTTTTTTGCAATTTCTCCCTGATAGAAAACACGATATCCATATTCGGAAATTGCTGTAAAAGTTTCAGCCAGATCTTCTTGAATGAATCTATCTCCAACATCATAAGATTCAAGACCATCTTTTAAGAAATATTTTGCACCAGATTTTGATTTTATTGAAAGAAAATTTTCTTTTTCCCGTTCTTGTAAGTCATGCTGAAGTTGAGTAATTTTATATCCTTTTTTTGCAATGTTGATGGATGGAGCAACGATCTTTTGCCACTCTAATCTACCATATCGTTCATGCAAAAATCCAATTACTGCAAGAGTACTTGGAACTGTAGTTGCTTTGTATCCAAGGCGACGATTTTTCTTATTTGTGTAAATAGAAGAATGAGCTAGTGATGGAGATCTGCTAGAACCATCAATTGCATATGATTTTCCATTAACATGGATAATACCCATAGATTGTCCACCTAGCCCAGAAGCCTGAGGCTCACATACGCCTAATGCCAGTGCAGTCGCACAAGCAGCATCAATTGCATTACCACCTTTTTTGAGCATTTCAACTCCCGCTTTTGTTGCATTTGGAAAAGCAGATGAAACCATGCCTTTTTTTGCAAAAGTAGATTTTTTGTTTGCCGATGTTTTAAATGAATTTTCTATTTGTTCAATATTCAATTTTTTATTTTTCCATGGATGAAAGTTTGTTTAACACAAGTGCCAGTAAAACACTTCTGTCAATTAAGCTGTCTTTGAGAATGTGTTCATTTGGAGTTCTATAGTCTGAACCAATAGGACCCATAGAACCAACCATTGGTAAATCTTGTAAGACATTACAGAGACCGGATGTAGCATACCTATGCACAGGTTGAACTTTGATGTCTGCATTTTTTGCAATTTTTTCAATTAGTTCATAAAGTTTAGTGATATTTTCTGATTTTTCTACAGGATCTCTTGTAGCAAGTTTTGAAATATGAATATCCAATTTTGTTTTATCCTTCTTTTTGGCAATTCTATGTAGTTCTAAATCAAATCGTTGTCCTTGTGTTTGAGTTGAATATCTTGATTCTAATGATAACTGTCCATGTTCAGGGGATCGTCCAAAAGAAGTAATTGCTCTGAATTCAGAAACAGTAATTCTCGCATCATTATGATCTTCAGAAACTTTTTTCCAAGCAATAATTTTTTTACACATGTCAGGAACCACATCTTTGATTGTTTCATCAGGTCGTCGTATGTGTGTCAAGTCAATATGGTATCTTGAAACACCAGAACAAGATGTGCTAATTCCTCCATTTTCTAATCCCCATTTTAATTCAATAATATTTTTTGAAATTTTTGCAGTATCATGTACTAGTTGTTTACTGTAACGGCCACCCAAACTATCGTCAGTAATAATTAAAATACCACATTTTATTTTTTTAAGTTTTCTTGCAAAACGAAGTGCCTTTAATGCAGAAAGCATCGTAATGAGACCGCCTTTACTTTCAGCTATTCCAGAACCATATAGTTTATTTCCAATTTTGTAAAATGGAGTAAAATCCTGATTAGCATACCATGTATCAGTATGGCACAATAGTAAAACATCATTTTCCTCAGAATCATGATTTGTAAAATAAAGCATATTTCCAACATCAAATTCATGATGTTCTCTCACAGTAAACCCCAGATTAGAGAGTCTAGCAGTCACCATTGAGCCTAATTTGTTCACATCCTCCAGATTAGTCACACTGGAATTCACATTAACAAATTGTTCAAGCAGTGCCTCATTAGATAAAGCATGACTTCGAACATGACTTCTCACAACAGAACGTAATGGTTGTGATTCAATATTGTCAGCAGACTCATCATGTTTGTGAGATTCTCCAAAATATCTCAAAGCTGCAACGTCTAACATTTTGTTGATTAAACTATCATAGGTATATCCTGCAGTTTTGGCGGCTGTATAATATGAGCCAGTTACCCCTAAACTTGCCATAGAGTTTAGTTCTAGAACATAGAAATGACCATCTTTACTCATTCGAAAATCTACACGTGTAAAATCATTTAATCCTAATTTTTTAAATGCCGTAAGGGAAATTCTTTTGATTTCTTCTGTTTGCTCTTCAGTTAATTGTGCAGGACATATCTTATCAACAGGAGTTTCTTTTTTATCAGTAATAGTTTGGATACGATTAGGATCTCCATTGAGATCCATCTCTACAATTGGTAAAATCTCAATATTATTTCCGTTACCTAATAATCCAACTGCAAATTCTCTGCCAGGAATAAATTGTTCCACTAGAATTTCCTGAGAAAATATTTCAATTTGTTTTGCAACTGCTTTGTGTAAATCATCCCAATTATCAACAACTTCCATTCCCATTGATGTAGATTCCATTTTTGGTTTTACAATTACAGGAAATATCAGATCATCAAACGTATCATCAGAAGATGTAAAGACCCAAAACCCAGGGGTTGGAAGATTATTTTTTTGTAATACAATTTTAGTCATAACTTTGTCTTGAACTACAGCATGTGTTTCTGGACCAGAGCCAGTATATGGAATTCCTAACATCTCAAGCATTGCTGGAACGTGAGTGTAACGATTTTGTCCTTGAATACCATATGCCATGTTGAATACCATTCCAGGTCTTTCACCTGAAACTACTCGTGGCATGAAATCTTTCATATTTTCAATAATGTTCATTCCCCCCTCGATAATTTTGACAGAATGGCCTCCTTTTTCTAAGGACTTTGCAACCTTTTCTACAGTTTGAATGCCATAGTGTTCCTTTGTAGTCATTCCAAAGACATTGATGACATCATTTTCATCAAGAGATTTTTTATTATACACTATAGCGACTTTCAACAATTAGAAGGATTGTAACTAGTAAAAAAACTGACGGAATATTAGATGTTTTATTAAATTCCCAACAGAATAAAATTATCTCAAACCCCAACGAGACATTACTTTATTTTCAAGTCTTTTGAAAATTACACCATCAATTACCAATCCTATTCCCATGATTACAACCATTATGCCAATGACCTGAGACACATCATTAAGAGAACGACCAGCATTAAGCAAGAAGCCCAATCCTAGGAAGGAAAATAAGATTTCTGCACCAATAACCCCTCTCCAAGCAAATGCCCAGCCTTGTTTAAAGCCTGAAATCATGTACGGAAATGCTGCAGGGATGAGAACTGCAGTGATTAGTTGACTGCCCTTTGCACCCATGTTTCGAGCAGCCTCGATAAAGTGAGGATCAATATTTTTGACACCAGTGTACGTGTTAATGGTAACTGCAAAGATAGCTCCAATTGCAGTGACAAAAATTATTCCACCATCAGTCAAACCAAACCAAAGGATAGCCAACGGAACCCAAGCAATAGATGGGATTGATTGTAATCCTAAAACTAGAGAACCAACTGTTTGATTGATCATTTCAATTCTTGCCATAAAAATTCCAAGTATAACTCCGCCAGCAATTGCAATTGCAAGTCCAATAGATAATCTCCACATACTAGTAGCTATTCCATAAAACAAACTACCATCTGCTGCACCATATGCTAAATCTTCAGCCACATCATATGGAGATGGGAAAATATTGTCAGGCCAAATACCAGACATTGAAATTATTTGCCAGACCATAATGATTCCAATGTAAAATGCAATTCTATAAAGTGTGTAATTTTTGGCCATAATTATCACTATTTACTCTTCTTTACCTCAGGTCGTAGTTCAGCCAAGATGTCTCGTTGAAATTTTAATAGTGATTCATCTTCAGTTATTCTAGGTCTTGGGAAATTATTATCAAATTCTTTTTTAATTACTGATGGCCGATTACTGAAAATCACTATTTTAGTTCCAAGTATTGCAGCTTCTGAAACACTATGAGTTACAAACAAAATAGTCTTTTTTGTTTTCTCCCATATCAATTGCATTTCTACTAATAGCAAATCACGAGTTTGTGCATCAAGGGCAGCAAATGGTTCATCCATCAGTAATACATCAGGATCCATTACAAGAGCTCTAGCAATAGCTACACGCTGTTTCATTCCCGTTGAAAGTTGATAAGTATACGAATCTGCAAATTTGGTTAGTTGCATCATATCCAAATATCTATGAGATATCTTTGCACGCTCCTCTTTTGGAATACCTGCCATCTTTAATCCAAATTCTACATTATCTTGGACCTTGAGCCATGGGAATAGAGCACCTTCTTGAAATACCATAATTCTTTCAGGTCCAGTTTCAGTTACATTACGACCATCAAAGAGGATTTGACCCTCATCAGGTTTCTCCAGGCCTGCAACTATACGTAAAAAGGTAGATTTTCCACAGCCTGAAGGGCCAACCAAACAGACAAAGTCTCCAGCCTCAACTTTTAGATTCACTCCACCAAGTGCCTTGAGTTTGTGAGAGTCATGGCTAAAATATTTTACAATATTTTTCGCTTCAAGTTTGGTCATGTTGTATTATTTCCCTCAAGAGGATTTGTATCAAAGTAGTAAAAAATTCCAGACAAATCATATCCATTTCTTCCAAGATATCCAAGTGCATTTGCTTTTTCTGCAAATGAATAAATTGAATCAGGTAAAGGGTCTGCAGTGATTACAATATTGGATAAAGCAACATCTACAATATCATCAGATAGTGATTGACCCAGATGAGAATTCAAAAAATCATTGAAAATAATTCTTGTCTCAATAGGATTTTGATTAATCCAAGTTGCAGTTTCATGATGGGATTTTAACAAATTTGTAATTAATTCAGGATTTTTTTCTACAAAATTAGTATTAGCAATTAAAAGAACAGATGCAAATTCTTGATTTGGCCAAAGAACTTCTTCATGGAATAATCGTGTTCCATTTAATTCAGTTACCAAAATTGTAGCCCAAGGTTCTGGAATCCATGCACCATCAATATCACCTTTTACAAATAATGTGTAAATATCAGGATTAGGTATATTGTAAACTATTACAGAACCGCCTTTTTCAGCAGTTCGTAATCCATTTTCTGATAGATAATGACGTAAGGAAACATCCTGAGTATTACCAATTTGAGGTGCAGCAATTTTTTTCCCAGCAAAATCTGATGCAGAATTTATTTTAGAGTCAGGATGAACAATAAAGCTAGCACCACCACTAGCAGCACCGGCAAGAATCTTTACATTATGGTTTTCAGAATTTAAAAATCCGTTAATTGCAGGACCAGGACCCACATATGCCAAATCAATTGAATTGGCAAACAAAGACTCGATGGCTTGTGGACCACTATCAAAAACCCTAGTTTCAATTTTTACTTGGTCTCCAAGACTATTTTGAAATAATCCGTTCTCTATTCCTACTATCGGAATTGCATGTCCAATGTTAGGAAAATAAGCAATACGGATTTTGTCTTCATTTGACTCCTCATTAGAGGTTACAGATACTACCAATATAGATAACAGAATAACTCCTACAACACTTGCAGAAATTAGCGATCGAGTTTTCATAAAACAGCGTTATATTTGTCGGTTAAAAAATCATCGAATTTTAGCTCAAGCTAGTCAGAAATTTTTTGAAAATAATTTGATTTACGCCCATCACAAAAGATAAATTCCAAAATACGACGGGAAAGATGTTTTATGACTCAAAAAGGAATTCTTGCATTTTCAGGCGGACTAGATACTTCAGTCGTTGTAAAGTATCTTCAAGATGAACACGATATGGATGTCATTACAGTTACAGTTGATGTAGGACAAGGAGACGATTGGAAGAAAATTGCTGCAAAGGCAAAAAAACTAGGAGTAAAAAAACACTATAACATTGACGCAAGAAAAGAATTCGTCAAAGATTACATTTTTCCATCAATTAAAGCAAATGCTCTTTATCAAAAAAAATATTGTCTTGCAACAGCACTTGCTAGACCATTAATTGCTGAAAAAGTTTTAGAAATTGCAAAGAAAGAAAAAGTAACATCACTTGCTCACGGATGTTCCGGAAAAGGAAATGATCAAGTAAGATTCGATATAACATTACGTTCAGGTTCTGATCTTCCAATCATTGCTCCAATTAGAGATAAAAATTTGGATAGAGATACAGAATTAAAGTTTGCAAAAAAACATGGAATTGAAATTGATACTGTAGCAAAAAGATTCAGTATTGATCAAAACTTGTGGGGACGTGCAATAGAGGGAGGAGTGTTAGAGGATCCATACAGTGAACCACCAGATGATGCATTCATTTGGGTTAAAACAAAAAACTTGCCAGATAAACCAACATACTTGGAAATTAAATTCAACAAAGGAATACCAGTTGAAGTTGACGGTAAAATAATGGAACCAATAAAACTAATCGAATACATTAACAAAAAAGCAGGAGATGCAGGAGTTGGAATAGTGGATCACATTGAAGATAGAGTTGTAGGAATTAAATCTCGTGAAGTGTATGAAACCCCAGCAGCAACTTGTCTAATTGAAGCTCATTCAGATTTAGAAAAAATGGTACATACTAAACATGAAAATAAATTCAAGTCAATGATTGACGATGAATGGGCATATTTGGTGTATTCAGGACTTTGGCAAGATCCTCTAAAAGCAGATCTAGACGGATTTATCGAAACATCACAAAAACCAGTATCAGGAACTGTGAAACTAAAGTTGTACAAAGGAAGTCTCAGAGTTGTTGGAAGAAAGTCCGTTAATTCATTGTACAGTCACGATATTGCAACTTATGGAGCAGAATCAACATTTGATCAAAGATTAGCCAAAGGATTTGTTGAATTGTGGGGAATGCAGACAACAGAAGCTAATAAATTACAAAAGAAAAGGTCTACAAAAACATGAACTGTCCAGAATGTGATGCAACATTAAACATCCCAGAAGATGCCTCAGTAGGAGAGATTATTTCCTGCCCTGATTGTGGCGCTGACTTTGAAATCGCAAAAAAAGAAGGATCAAATGTCGAGCTTAAACAAGCAGAAACCGTAGGCGAAGACTGGGGAGAGTAATGTCAAAAGTTTGTATTGTCTTTGACCGCTTAAGAACGGAAGAAAAGATGCTGCAAAAAGAAGCAATAGAACTAGGTCACGATGCATTGATGCTAGATGCAAAAATTACTCAAATCAACACAGATAGCAAAAGAGAAGATTATGGTTTTGGAGATGTGGTATTAGAAAGATGTGTTAGTTATTTTAGAGGATTGCATTTTACTGCAAGTTTAGAATTTATGGATATTCCAGTACTAAACAAGTTTGAAGTTGCAAATATTTGTGGAAATAAAATGTTCATGACATTACTTTTAAAAAAAAATAACGTCCCAACACCAAAAACATATTTCTCATTTTCAAGTGAAAGTGCAGCAGAGAATTTAGAAAAAGTAGGATTTCCACTAGTCATTAAACCAGTAATTGGAAGTTGGGGAAGAGGAGTATTGCCACTCAAAGATAAAGACACCATGGAAGCAGTTTTTGAAATTAGAGACATTACAGACAGCCCTCATGATAGAATTTACTATTTGCAAGAATTAATTCAAAGACCACCAAGAGACATCAGAGTAATCACAGTAGGAGATGAGCCTATTGCAGCCATGTATAGAAAATCTTCAGGAGGATTCAAAACAAATATCGCTTTGGGGGCAGATCCAGAACTTTGTGAGATCACAAAAGAAATGGAAGATATGGCAGTTAAAGCATCAAAAGCTATGGGTGGGGGAATTTTAGGAATAGATATGATGGAGGATGAAAAGAGAGGCCTAGTTGTACATGAAGTAAACAATACAGTCGAATTCAAGGGATTGGTAAAAGTTGCACAACGAAACATACCAAAAGAAATGATAGAATTTGCTATAAACTACGTAAGAAAATAATTATACTCCTTTAGAAGGTATCATATCATGAAAGTAGGTGTTATAGGAGCATCAGGATATGTAGGAGGAGAGACACTTCGTCTTTTAGTAAACCACCCAGATGTTGAGATCGCAATGGTCACATCAAGACAACATGTAGGGGAATATCTCCACAGAGTCCAACCAAGTTTGAAAGGGTTTACAGATCTTACTTTCTCAGAATTAGATTATGATAAATTAACAGACAAGTGTGATGTAGTTTTCACAGCAGTACCTCATGGAACTGCAACTGAAATTGTAAAAGCACTCTATGATAGAGGAATCAAAGTAATTGATTTGAGTGCAGATTATAGATTACATAATCAAGATGCATATGACAAATGGTATGGCTGGGAACATCCACATCCAGATTATTTAGAAAAATCAGTTTTTGGAGTACCAGAACTACATAGAGAGAAAATTAAAAATGCACAACTAGTTTCTTGTCCAGGATGTATGGCCGTAACATCAATACTTGCACTTGCACCATTAATTAAAAATAATATTATCGATGAAGAACACATCATTGTTGATTCAAAAATAGGCTCATCAGGTGCAGGTTCTGGTGCAGGAACTGCTCATGCAATGAGAGCAGGTGTCATTAGACCATACAAACCAGCAAAACATAGACACACAGGTGAAATTGAACAAGAGCTCAGTGAAATTGCAGGACATAAAATTCGTGTTTCAATGAGTCCACATGCAGTAGATGTAGTTAGAGGTATTTTGTGTACAAATCACACATTTTTGAAAAAAGATATTGATGAAAAAGAACTATGGAAAATATATCGTCAAGCATATGGCGAAGAAAGATTCATCAGATTAATTAGAGATAAAAAAGGATTGTATAAATTCCCAGATCCAAAATTCTTAGTGGGTTCAAACTTTTGTGATATTGGATTTGACATAGATGAAGATAACAATAGATTGATTGCACTTTCTGCATCAGATAACTTGATGAAAGGTGCAGCAGGTTCTGCTATTCAAAACATGAATGTAATGTGTGGTTTTGATGAAATGGACGGACTAAGATACACCCCATTAACTCCAGTTTAGAAATGATCACAATCAAAATTGGTGGAAGTGTAGTAGACGATTTACACCCATCAACAATTTTAGATATTAAAAAAATAGCAGAAACTGAAGGAGTCATCATTGTTCACGGCGGTGGAAAAGAAGTTACCAAAGTGTGTAAACAGCTCGGAAAAGAACCAAAATTCGTAACATCGCCAAGTGGTATCAAGAGTAGGTATACTGACAAAGAAACTGCTGAGATTTTCACTATGGTAATGTCCGGTAGAATAAACAAGACAATTGTCCAAATGCTTCAGAAAAATGGTATTAATGCAATTGGGCTTTCAGGAATAGATGCCAAAGTAATCCAAGCTGACAGAAAAAAGAAATTACTCATAATAAATGAAAAAGGTAGAAAACAGGCAATCGATGGCGGATATACAGGAAAGATAAGAGAAGTAAATTCAAAGTTTATCAAATCTCTCTTAGAACAAGGCCTAACACCAGTTATTTCACCCATAGCAATGAGTGAAGAATCAGAATTTCTCAACATTGATGGAGACAGGGCTGCGGCATATGTTGCAGGTAAGGTTGGCTGTGATAAAGTATTATTCATCACAAATGTTGATGGATTATTAATGGATGACAAACTTGTTCCAAAACTAACATTGGCAGAAGCAAAAGAAATAAGACCAAAAATAGGTCCAGGAATGGAAAAGAAAATTTTAGCATCCACTGAAGCATTAGATATGGGAGTGAAGGAAGCATTGATTGCAAATGGGCAAAAAGAAAATCCAATTTCAGCAGCAATTGCACATGATAATTGTACGGTGATTGAACATGAGTGAAGACCAATTTATGGGAAACCTCTATCAGAGATTTCCAGTTACAATCGAAAAAGGTGAGGGAGCTCATGTATGGGATGTAGATGGAAAAGAATACATCGATTGTATGGGAGGGTATGGAGTAGCATTAGTAGGTCATAAAAATAAAAGAGTCAACGATGCAATAAGAGAACAAATTGATAAAATCATTACAGTTCATAGTTCATTGTATAATAAAACAAGAGAAGAATTTTTGACATTGTTAATTGGATTGGCACCAAAAGGTTTGACACAAGTTCATCTAAACAACAGTGGAGCTGAAGCAATTGAAGCTGCAATGAAATTTGCAAGAAAGTTTACAGGGAAAAAAGGCATGGTTGCAATGAAAGGATCATATCATGGGAAATCATTTGGAGCATTGTCATTAACGTTTAATCCAAAATATAGAAAGCCATTTGCACCACTAGTAGAGAAAGTTTCCTTTGCATCATATGGAGACATTGAATCATTACGTTCTGAGATTGATGAAGATACCGCGTTTGTTATTTTGGAACCAATACAAGGTGAAAGTGGAATAATTGTTGCACCTGAAGGATTTTTACAAGAAGTTAGAAAGATTTGTGATGAAAAAGGAATTGTGTTAATTTTTGACGAAATTCAAGCTGGTCTAGGTAGAACTGGACGATTATGGGCTTGTGATCATTGGAATACTGCACCAGATATTTTGTGTCTTGCAAAAGGAATTGCCGGCGGCGTACCAATGGGTGCAACTCTTGTAAGACCAGATATTTTAGCTTCAATGAGTAAGGGCGAACATTCATCAACATTTGGAGGAAACCCAATTTCTTGTGCAGCAGGAATTGCAGCACTTAAAGCAATTACAGAAGATGGTCTAATTGAAAATTCAGAAAAGATGGGGAAACTATTCAAGGAAGGATTAGAAAAATTGAAAGAAAAACACTCAACAATTAGAGAGATTCGGGGCAAGGGGCTCATGATAGGAATTGAGATGAAATTTGAAGTTAAAGATATTTTGATGGGATTAATTAAAAAAGGAGTCCTGATGCTCTACTCTGGAAGAAACATCCTCAGGATTCTTCCTCCATTAGTAATATTAGAAGACGATGTAACAAAAGTTTTACATGCTCTAGATTCAGTACTAACTGAAGAGGAAGAAAAAAAAAATGTTCAAGGATAAAGTAGATGAAAAAATCATCGGTTATTTGAAAGAAGATTCTAGAGAATCATTTGTAGATATAGGCAAAAAACTAAAACTATCAGAGTCAGCAGTTAGGAGACGGGTAAAGAATCTAGTAGACAGCGGAACAATCAAGAAATTTACTTTGGAAATCGGAGAAGAAAATTCAACCAGTGCAATTGTTTTAGTTTCAGTAGATTCTGCAACAGACACATCCAAGGTATCAGAAAAACTTGCAAAACTAGAAGGAGTGAAAACAGTTTATGAAATTACAGGCCAATATGACATTACAACAATAATGAGTGCGACAAACATTGCAGAAATCAACAACACCATTGACGCTCTAAGAAAAATTCCAGGAGTAGTAGATACCAACACAGTCATTATTTTAAAAAAAATTATATAATTGCGACTTTCGTTTCAAAATTTAATTTTAAAACTAATTTAGGATCATTTTTACTTTTTTTCAACGAACTTAGTACGAATATGTTTATATCATCAATCAATACCAACGATATCAGTAATGAAAGATCCGAATCACTATGCAAACATATACAACGCATATGAAAAAAATCCAAAAAAAATTAGAATTTTAGATAGTACACTGAGAGAAGGAGAACAACATCCAGGTGTTTCATTTACAATTAAACAGAGAATCCAAATTGCATGGATGCTAGATTATTTTGGCGTTGATCAAATTGAAATTTCACCAATAGTATCTAAAGATCATAAAGAAGCAACTAAAACAATTATCAAACAAGGATTAAAAGCAGATATTGTTTCTCATGGACGTGCACTTAAAGAAGATATAGATATTTCATTAGACTGTGATGCAAAATGGTGTGCAGCGTATTTAGGAATTTCAGATATTCATCTAAAAGATAAATTACGAATATCAAGAGAAGAGGCACTTGAAAGAGCAGTGGGAACTGTAGAATATGCAAAATCTCATGGACTTAAAATTAGATTTACAGTAGAGGACGGGAGTAGAGCAGAACCGGAATTTCTATTAGAAGTTTGTAAAGCTATTGAAGAAGCAGGAGTCGATAGAATCAGTCTCCCAGATACAGTAGGAATTTTACGTCCAATCGGAATGTATAATTTTGTTAAAAAGGTAAGAGAAGTTGTAAATGTGCCATTGGATGCACATGTGCATAATGATATTGGCCTTGCAGTTGCAAATGCATTTTCAGCATGTGACGCAGGAGTTGATCAAATTCACACTACAATTGACGGGATTGGAGAAAGAACTGGAATTCCGCCTCTTGCAGAAATTGCAGTAGCATTAACTTATCTTTACAAATCACCAAATGATTTCAGATTAGATATGTTACTTGATTTATCCAGATTAATTGAGGATTATACATCAATCAAACCATACGATTCAAAACCCATTGTAGGTTCGTCAGCTTACAAACACAAAGCTGGTACACACCTTGCAGCAATTCTTAAAAATCCAGCAGCCTATGAACCAATTCCCCCTAGAGCAGTTGGGAATAGACGAAGTATAGTTTTCGGAGAATTGGCAGGTAAAACTGGTGCCGCATATTTGATGTCTCTTTTAGGGTTGGAAAAAGACGATGCAGGAGCAAAAGCTGTCGCTACAGGATTAAAGAATCTAAGAATGGGTGATCTCATAGTGATCCCTCTAGAAGATAGACTTGAAAAAAAGATAATTAATGACAAATAAAGAGGAGTAATGAAGAGAAAATATGTCAAAATGTGAAGAATGCGATGCAGATATTTCCATACCAAGTGATGCAC
>JABMOR010000111.1 GCA_013203245.1 Candidatus Nitrosopumilus sp. | reverse complement strand
GATGAATAGTTTATGGTTCAGCAAGGAATTGTCAAATATCACGTTAAGCTTTCCTATGAAGTCGATGGACTCGTTGAAAGAGCAGATATAATCGGAGCCATTTTTGGCCAAACAGAAGGACTGTTAGGGCCAGAGATGAATTTGAATGAACTGCAACGAGTTTCTAAAGTCGGTCGTATTGAAGTTAATACAAAAGCTACTTCTAACACTACCGTTGGTGATGCATTAATCCCAATGAGTACTGACATTGATACGTGTGCATTAATTGCTGCTGGAATTGAAAGCATCGATAAAGTAGGTCCATTTGATTGTGACTTCAAATTAGTAACTATTGATGATGTACGAGCTGCAAAGAAAGATGATATTGTAAGACGTGCAAAAGAAATCAAGCAAAAATGGGCAACTAAAACTGTCAGTGAAGGTGAAACTATGTTAAATGATGTTCATCGAGGTGATGCTGGCAAACTATCAACATATGGACCATCAAAATTAACATGTAGTTCAGGCGCTTTTGATTCTACTTGGCTAATTCTAGTTGAAGGAAGAGCTGATGTAATCAATCTTCTAAGAGCAGGATATGACAATGTACTTGCAATTGAAGGTGCAAAAATTGATGAATCTATTAAAGAATTATGTGGTAAAAAAGAGACTGTTGTCGCATTCATTGACGGTGATAGAGCAGGAGGATTTATTCTCAAAGAACTCAAATCTGTTGTTACTTTAGATTATGAACTTCAAGCAGACCCTGGTGTTGAAGTTGAAGAATTAACTCCACAAAGAATTGATGAGATTCTAAGACCTATTGCTGATGAGATTAAAAATGGAAAACCTGCACCTGTGCTAAAAAGTGAAGATGATAAATCTGTTGCAGAAATGGCAGCAAAAATATTTCCAAATCTAAATGAAACCCTTGAAGCAGTTGGATTGGATGGTGATCAAAAGGAAGTTTTCAAAGTTCCAATCAGTGAAGTTGTAAGCAAACTATCTTCACAATCTGGAATCAAATATCTTCTACTAGATGGAATTATTACCAAGAGACTTTTAGAAGGTGCCAAAAATGCTGGTGTTGAATGTGTAATAGGACACAGAGTTGTAAAACTATCTAACTCTGATGGAATGACACTGAAAACATTCGCTGACTTGGGTGTATCTTAGCATAGATGACTGAACTGAAAATCCAACATCTCTTAACCCTTTCATATCTGCTTTCAAAAGGTGCAAAATACAACTATGTTTCCATTACAACCTCTTCATTAGGAAAAAGTATCAAAAAATCACAACAGGCAGCATCAAAACATCTTCTTGAATTAGAACAAAACCAATTCATTGAGAGAATAATGAGTGGACGAAATATTTCAGTTAAAATTACTTCAAAAGGATATTCTGAAATGGTAAAACTTTCAGCAATATTGCAAAAAAGCCTTGATTCTTCACCTTCTCATGTTGAACTAAAAGGTACATTAGTTTCTGGAATGGGTGAAGGTGCATACTATATGGGATTAAAGGGGTACACAAAACAATTCCAATCTAAAATTGGATATGTTCCATATCCTGGCACTCTTAATGTTAGACTTGATCAAAAAATCCATCAAGAAGCAATTAAACAATTTGAAACTCTGAACGGTGTAAAAATTAAGAGTTTTTCAGATGGAAAGAGAACTTATGGTTGGGTGAAATGCTTCACTGCAAAACTTAACCATTCTACCAATTGTGAGCTAATCATTCTTGAGCGTACACATCATGATGATTCTATAATAGAATTAATTTCAAAATCTTGTTTGAGAAAAACTGCAAAATTAAAAGATGGTTCTAAAGTTTCAATTAATATTCAGATAAATTCCTAAATCCCGTGAATGGATTCACCATATTCTTCTTCAATTTTAGAGCTAGAACTTTCAGGAATTGGGGATTGTAATCTTGCTACCTTTGCATCAAGTTCTATTTTTTTACATCCTTCGGTGATGAATTTTTCTTGATGAATTTGATCATAGCCTAATGCAATTATCTGCGGTTTTATGTGATTTACAGTTTTGAATATGTCATCTTCTTGCCCAATCAAACAAATGTCTACCATTGATAATGAATTAACCAACTCTTGCCTTTGTTCTTGTATGTGAAGTGGTCTTCTTTTCTTCATTTTTACTGCTGTATTATCCGTTGCAACTACAACAACTAAAATATCGCCTAATTCTTTTGCCGCATTCAATGTGTGAATATGTCCTGGATGAATAATATCAAAAACTCCTCCTGCTAATACTACACATAATGAATTTCTTCCAATTTTAGTAAGGGTCTTTCTATCTTCATTAACAAATTGATTTTTAATCAAATCATTAATTTTTGAATTAATAATGTCCTCAGAAAGCATACTTTTTTTCTTGATAATTTCAAATGGGTCTTTTCCTTGAATTTGACATACATACATGTTAGAAAGTATGTTTTTTTTAATTTGTTCCAATGTTTTTTCTATTTTTGACCCTCTCTTTAATTCATCGCTAAAAATTACATTTTTGGATCAAGGCCTTTTGCCAATCTTAACGCATCGACAAGACCGTCTGCATAACCTATACTTAATATCGCCACTTCATCCTGGCCATCTTCAAGAAATTTTTCTGCATCTTTGACATACAAATCTGCATTTTCCAAAATCACCTGAAATTCTTTTTGGCCCTTGTACAGTGGCCCTACCTCTTCCAGTGCCTCTCTGACCATTGGAACGTATTTTTTCATCATTTGTATGGATATTTTCTTTGTTTTTTCTGTATTGTCAAACGGTTCATCTACACACTGGCCAAATATCTTCAGGGCGTCTGATTCGGTAAAGTGAAATTTGCCTGGAATGATTATTGTATGTGGCGGCTTGCCAAAATCCGTTTTCTCTAGACTGGATATCTTGCCTGAAATGATGTTTTGATCCTTGAATCCAACCCTTGACGCGACAATCACGTATGTTGATGGGCTGATGACATTTCTTATTTGACCTTTTTCAGTTTCTAAAAGTCCGCGCAATGCGTCTTTGGGATCCAAGAAAAAATCTTTGTCTTGATTATATTCAAGTAGAAGTATGGTGTGGTTTCCTTCGATGACATTTTTGTATACCACATAATACGGGGTCGTTAGCGATTTCATCGCACTCATTATCGTTGCAATCCTTCCTATTTTGTAAAAATGCAAGCCACATTCTCCTATCATTGAAGTGATTGATGATGATGCATGGATGGAACGTGTTTTGATTTTATCTTCAATTGCCCTTGTTCTTAATTCAATATGGGTAGTGGCGATATATGGATCTCCGTATGCTAGCAATACGACATTCTTTTTCTTTGCATTTTTTAAAATCTCGCTGCCGTCCTCAACAAGCCATCTTTTAGCAAGTTTGAATTCGCCATTTGTCGCTTTTTTGATTTTTGCCAAATCTGATTTTCCTATCGGACTGGTGAATTGTTCCAAATACACGATATCTGCTTTTGATAAAATATCTAGCGCCTCAATGGGAATTGATTTGAATCCAGAAATACCTAAACCGACAAACCACAGCAGTACTGAATATTTTTATCATGAAGTCTTTT
>JABMOR010000110.1 GCA_013203245.1 Candidatus Nitrosopumilus sp. | reverse complement strand
TCTTGAATAAATAAACGATTAATCAAAGACAATTAAATAAACTAGGGAATAAAGAAAATAGAGATATGACCATTTCCAAAGAGAATAAAGATTTCATTGATAGTTTAATTGATTATTACATCAGTGAATCAGAATCTTACAAACAAATAGCAGAAAAGTTTGTTCCTGAAATAGAATCAGTTTCAGATACAGCATTTGGAATCATCACAGGATGCGTATATTCAGGATTTTTACAAGCATATCAAAATCAACAACAGTCACCAGGTTTAGATGATATGCGAGAATTCAATCAAATCATAAAAGATAGAGCAGCATCAATCAAAAAAGCCATTCTTAATCCTCTAAAGATAGAATCCATTCAAAATGAAGCATCAGACAAGCCTAAAAATACAGATTCAGATAACTAGTTTTAATTAAAAAGAGTGCCCAATTGGACACTCCTTATGACTCCTGTTGGACTGGTCGTACTATCGCAGATACATGAATACAGTTAGTATGCGATAACAAATGTAGGTAAATTTCTATTAAAACACTTACGTAGAAATCATCAGTAAGATCATTTCAAAAAACTAAAAATTAGTATAGTTTAATTCCAACATTCAGGAATAAAAAATATGAATGTAGATGGAAGTAAAATTATCTTTGGATTAGGAGTGACATCAGCAGTAGTCACTGCAGTAATAGTATTGTATTTTTCAATTCGCTAAAGATAAATCACAAAGAAAATTAAACAACATTATGCCTGAAACAAATGAATTTAAAATTACCCAAATAGTAGATAACGGTCAAATGATCCAGTTAACTTTAATTGAAAATATTACAACAGAGCCAATTACACAAAAACAAATGATTATTGAGAATGTCTCAAAAAGATTAGATTCAGAAACTAAAGAACAAGTTATGCCATTATTAGAAGCAATTTTACAAGCACAACCTACAGTCAACATTAAATCATATCAACAAACTCAAATTACAATTGCAATGCCTAAATCAAGATATGACAACATGGGAAGACCTCAAGTTGGAAGTATTATTGATGTAGATTTGAAAAAAGTCTAAAGATTAGATTTTATTTCATCAAGTGTATGAAGTGGCAATGAACATGTAAAGTCTTTACAAACAAACACATTAGTTTTGTCTTCAAATGATTTCCCTGCAAAGAAAGGATATTCTAAGAGACTTTCCAACTGAGATGAATTCTTAATTGTTATCATAATTGAATTTGGCAAATAATCTAAAAGAAGAGATTGTATTATTTCAGAATTTTCAGTATTGATAACAGTGATTTCTTGAGGTTTTTGAATATACATTGAAATGGTATTTAGTAAATATCCAAATCCGAAAGGATTCTCAGCAGCAATTTGTGCCTGAGATTCCATTATTTTAGTAGTTATTTCAAGAAAAGTTTGTTCTTGAGATAGATGATACAATCTAAGCATTACAAAAGCAGAAACCGAGTTTCCAGAAGGCAATGATAAATCATAATTACTCTTAGGTCGGATAATTAATTTTTCATGATCATCAGAAGTCATAAAGAAACTATTATTTTCAGAATCCCAGAAATGATCTACTAAATGATATCCTAATTTGATAGATAGTGTAAGATATTTTTGGTCAGGTTCAATTTCAAACACATCAAGTAATGCATTGATAAAATAAGAATAGTCTTCCAGATATCCGTCAATTTTTGCAATTCCATTTTTGTAAGTTCGTAATAATTTTTCATTTACAAAAAGATTCTGTTCAATGAAAGAAATGCAATCTTTTGCAGCATTAAGATATCTAATATCTCCTGTAACACGATATCCTTTTGCAAATGCAGTAATCATTAAAGAATTCCATGAAACCAAAACCTTGTCATCCAATCCAGGTGGAATTCTATTTGAACGAACCTTTAGTAATTTTTCAGAACAAGATTTTAAAATTTTGCTAACTTCAGATTCAGAGATACCAAAATTAAAAGCAACCGTAGATATGTTGAGATTGTTGCACAAAATATTATTACCTTCCCAATTCCCCCCGTCAGTCACATCATAGTATAAACAAAATAAATCAGCATCACTTCCAAGAATTTCTTTAATTTCACTTTTCTTCCACACATAGTATTTTCCCTCTACACCTTCAGAGTCAGCATCATATGCAGAATAAAATCCCCCTTCAGGTGAAGCCATCTCACGTAAAACAAAATCAAGTGTTTTTTTCAAAACATCAAGATAAAATGGATCTTTAGTAATTTGATATGCTTCAGCATAATTAACAGGAATCAAGGCATTGTCATAAAGCATTTTTTCAAAATGAGGAACCAGCCATTTTGCATCTGTCGAATATCTGGAAAAACCTCCTCCTATTTGATCAAATATCCCACCATTAGCCATTTTTTTGAGTGTTTTAAGTGCAAATTCATTAAATTTTCCCAATCCTGAAAGTTTTGAATATCTAAACAGAAATGACACGTTAGCAGCATTAGGAAATTTCGGTGCAGAGCCAAATCCCCCATACGATGCATCACCTAATTGAAACAAGTTCATAGCTGCCTCATCAAGAATTCTTCGTTCTAATTTAGAAGGAGTTTGAACTTTTTCAGTTTTGTGTAATGCACTAGTAAATTTTTCAGCAGACGCTTCAATATCTTTTGGTTTTTCTTTCCATGCTTGTGAGAGTTGCCTGCAAATGCTTCCAAATCCAGGGCGCCCATAGGAATCCAACACAGGAAAATAAGTTCCAACATAGAATGGTTTTTGATCAGGAGTAAGAAAAAGACTCAAAGGCCATCCACCTTGACCGGTTGCCATCTGACAAACTTTTTGATAAATATCATCAATATCAGGTCGCTCTTCTCGGTCAACCTTGATGTTTACAAAATTCTCATTCATAAATTCTGCAACATCCACATTTTCAAATGATTCATGAGCCATCACATGACACCAATGGCAAGCACTGTATCCAATACTTAGAAAAATTGGTTTGTTTTCATCTTTAGCTTTTTTTAATGATTCATCATTCCACCCATACCAATCAACAGGGTTGTTTACGTGTTGGAGTAGGTAGGGACTTGTTTCAGAAACAAGATGATTTTCAACCATGAATAGTCAGATTTGTTATAATATTTGTACCTAATTGGATCAACCCCAAATTCCTTTGCCTTCTGTTACTTCATAAATTCGGAGATTGATTTTGTTTAATAATTTCACTTTAGATTTGTGAGCTTTTTTATCATGGCTGTAATCTTTTTTCTCAACTAGCACTTGTAATCTACTTAATTGTTCTAATGAGAGATTTTTAAATTCATTTTTAGAGCTTGTTACTAATCGTAATAGTGCTACTCTCTCTTTATCCTCATCAGTGATTTCAGTCATGATAGAATACCGGAAGGGCCCTTTATTTTTCTAATGAATAAAGTAATCAAATATTTCCACATATGTGGTAAAACAGTATTTTTAAAAGCAAAAAATCAAAAGTATTTTCAAAGTTATTTATTTAAATAACAAAATTCTCAAAGAGAGTTATTGGGTTTAAGAGGAATTAATCTTAAAGAGGAATATCGTTCTGACAGAGATCATATTGTTTCAGAATTTTTTATTCCATGTCTAAATAATTGTATAGAGTATGATAGATGTGTGGATTATTTGTCAATTCAAACATTAGCAACATTTTCTGCAGCATTTGACAGGTTTGTAGAAGGGAAAGCAAAACTAAGAATGATTACAGGTCATAGATTTAGAACAGGTGATCTTAATTTATTCACAAAGATCTTTTCTGAGAAATATACAAAATCATTTAAAGGAAAATCAATCAAAAATGCTAAAATTCAAAAAATTCAAGACATTGTAAACACTGGACAGCTTGAATTAAAAATTGCAATACCAAATTCAGAGGGAATTACAGATACATTTTCAGAAAGAATAGGAATTTTTAGAGATGATGAGGATCAAACAGTAGCTTTTACAGGGACATCCAAAGAATCATTTTCAGATCAAACTAGAGATTTTGAATCTGTAGATGTGTTTACATCGTGGAATGATAAATCAAGGGTTGAAAGAAAAGTAAGAGATTTTGAAGACTTGTGGGAAAATAAAACAAAACATGTGAAAGTTTATGATTTTATGGATGCAGAAGAAAATAATCTTTTAAAATATTCGTCAGCGTGGATATTGAATGATTAAAGTTCAAACGAGTCTTCTAATCGTGCTTTATTTTCAAAGAAATTCATTCTATTAATTTTATAATAAATTACCTCACCTCTTCTTTCTATCACTGCAATGATAGGTTCCTTACCCATTTCAGTAATTTCTTCAACTTTTTTTTGTAAATTTCCCATTTTTTCTTGTTGGCCCTCGTTTATACCGAAGATCAGAAATTTTGCACCTTTTTCACCATAATGCCCTCTCTCATATACTCTGAAATCAGAACCAAATCCAAAACCATCCTTTACCACATAGCCTCTATTTCGTAAATCACGATAAATTAAAAATTTAGTAAGAATTTCAAAATCAGTCTTTTGACAAAGGCTCATAAAAATATCAAAATCAATCTGTTTGTTATTTTTTTTTAGAATCAGTTTTTTTGTATACAAGAGATAAAGAGTTTCAAATGATTTAAGGAATAATTTTTCTTTTTCAATTTCTCCAAATCCCTTTAGATCTAATTCATGAACCATGTTCTTATCGGAAATACATGTTTGATCTGAAATTAATTCTCCATCAACTAACGGGGTCTCATCCATAATGAAGTGAAAATCAAAAGATTTCCATATAAGCATTGGAAAATATGAAGGATATCCTGCTAACCGTTAAAATATGGGCATTTTGGCTTGAGAATATCATGCATGGTGCAAATTATCGAGATGGAAAAGGTCAAGTCTTTACCAGAAAAGAATACATCAAAGGTAAACCACAAATTAAAATTGCAAAATTTCAAGGAGGTAAAAGAGGAACATACCAATATTGTGTCCAATTATTACTAAATGAAAAAATTCAGATTAGACATATGGCTATTGAAGCTACAAGATTATCAGCAAACAAGACACTAGAAAAAACAACTGGTGAGTCAGGATATTATTCAAGACTAAGAATTTATCCACACAATCTCCTCAGAGAGAATAAACAGATTGCAACTGCAGGTGCAGACAGAGTTTCAGAAGGAATGAGAAGATCATGGGGTAAAGCAACCAGTTTAGGAGCTAGAGTAAAACAAGGTCAGTGCATTATGGAACTATACGTAAATGGTGATGCTCATTTAACAGCTGCAAAAAAAGCACTCCATGGATCATGTGTAAAATTACCAGGAACACCACTAATCAAAGTAATTGATTGGAATAAATTATCACCATAAGGCATCTAAATCAGATTTCTTATTTTTAACAAATTCTAAAAATTCTTCAAATTCTTGTTTTGTAGGTTCTCTATCCAGAATTCTTTTTGACTGATAATAAAACGTGTTATAGATTCTTCCCACAACAATACCCAAAGCGAAAGATTTTGAATCATCAATATTAGAAAGTTGGTGAAGTAGTTGTTTGATTTCATCTTTGTTTGAAATAGAGTCTTGAATTTTTTGTTCTATTTTCTTTAGAAGAGTTTCATCCACAACACATCTTAATTGAAATAGTTAAAAACAGTTTAATATCCAAATTCAGCCTTTAGAGATGTTGCAGTTATAGTACAGTCTGGTTAGTACTCGTGCTTGCCAAGTACGTGACCCGGGTTCAAATCCCGGTAACTGCATTTTTCAGTTATAAAATTCAAGAATGTTATAGCGGTAAATTTGGAATCATAAGACAATCACAGTGTCTTAGATTTGAAACGATATATCAAAGAAATTGAAATAACGAATGTTAAAATTTCGCCAATAATGTTTGGAATTATGGAAAAAATGCGCGCCATGGTGCTTGAAAAATGTGCAAAAATTGAAACAAACCCATTGAAACTAATTGAAATTGATAAACATGAAATTAAGAGACCGAATGAGATTTTAATAAAAATAGAAGCTTGTGGAGTTTGTCATTCTCAGCTTCATGGAATTGAGGGAGATTGGAAAGACCTTGGGATTCCATCATCATTGCCAACAGTTCCAGGACATGAAGTAGTTGGAAAAGTAGTTGAAATAGGAAACAAAGTTACCAAATTCAAAGTTGGAGACAGAGCAGGAATAACGCCACTATTAGAAGCATGTAAAAATTGTCAATATTGTAAAGAAGGAAAAGAGTATCTCTGTGAATCATCAATAATTTTAGGGGAATCACTCAAGGGCGGATATACCGAATACATTACAGTAGTAGAAGACTTTGCAACTAAAGTTCCAGAGAGCATGAAAGCAGAATACGCAGCACCATTATTTTGTGCAGGGATTACAGCATACAAAGCAGTGAAAGCTGCAGAACCGCAATTACACAAAAAGATAGGGATTTTTGGGATTGGTGGAGTTGGTCACATGGCAGTACAGTTTGCCAAAGTAGAAAACTGCGATGTTATTGCATTTTCTAGAACTCAAAGTCATCTTGATGTTGCTAAAAGGTTAGGAGCAATAGATACAATGGTATTTTCAGAAAACCAAGAAGAATTTTTATCCAAACTAAAAGAGAAACACGGGACACTTGATGCTGCAATTGTTTTTGCACCAGCAGACATTGTTACAGATACTGCAATAAAGTCAGTAAAAAAAGGTGGACTAATTGTAATTGCCACAGTGGGAGAAAATCCAGCATTTATGGCATTTGAAGAAAAAACAATTAGGGGAACACTCATTGGCTCTACGAAAGACATGGAGCAAGTAATCAAAATTTGTGATGATAATAATTTAGAGGTCATCACTCAGTCATTTCCATTAGAGAGAGCAAATGAAGCACTCAAGAAACTAAAAGATTCAGAAATTGAAGCAAGAGGAGTGTTAATTCCTTAATTGTAAAATTGGGAGTAAAATGAATTTCATTATGAATTGTAAAAGATGCCACCATACAGATCAGATACATATTACAAATCTAGACAGTAATTCAATAATCAAGGCTGGAAAATGTCAAATTCCAAATTGCACATGCCAACAATACATAGATCCCATTCAAGAAATTGATGAGGAACTTTTGTAACAATTCATATATCAAAATTATGTCCACATAATCATGGACAAGCATAAACCATCAGATGAAATGATTAAAGATTTAGATAATATATTATCAAAACTTAACGCCATGGAAATTGTTGCATCAGATGAATTTCAAAAAAATTCAATCAAAATCCAAAGAGCATTAGTAGAAGGTCAAATGCATTCAGTAAATGAATTTCAACATTTGAAAAAAGCTATTGATTTGTTGACTTTACAATTATTTGATGTTCAAAATAAAATTAACAATTCATCTTAGTGTCACTTAACCCACAACCTGTGCATCTAAACAGAGTAGATTTTTCAAGAATTTTTTCAGGTTTCATTTCAGCACCACAACAAAGACATGAGACTTTATCAGAGTCCAAATTTGTGTTTTCAGATTTTCGTACCACATAATCAGATTTTGTTTTTGGAATATCAGCAGAATTGCAAATCGGTTTGTAGTGAGCAATTATTTTTTTAAATACATTTTGTCTACGTTCAGAACTTGATTCAAAAAGTGGCAAGATTGCCAAGTGTAATGATTTCTCTGAGCCTGAATGTTCAACCCAGCATGGGTATTGTGAGTGTTGAACAAAAAATGACTCATCATCAGTCTTTTCACAATTACCCACATAGACAATATCGAATTTATCATTCACCCTAGAAAGCACCAAGTAAACCAGTTTTTCCATTGGAGGACCCCATTCTTCAAGAGGAATGGGTCCAAGAAACGTATATTGAAGAATTTGAATACTCAATGAAAGTATGTTGCAGGACTTTCTTTTCATCTTTTCCCAAAAAATTCCCTAATGCCAACAATTAGATCGCAAAATCTTAACTTGAAAAGATTAAATTCAAGAACCATAGATTTTCCGTAAATGAAGGAACCTCACAATTATGCCCAAGTTGGGTACTCGATGATTTTAGTAGCTGGTAGTTTAGCAGCAATAGGCATAATTGCACTTCTTACAGCAGATGATGTATTATTTGCAGATAATTTATCAAGGGACAAAACTACTCATTTTAACGAATGTAAGATGAATGATTTTGTACCTGATGATTGTGTAGAATACCGAGAGAGAATCAATACCGAGGCATCTGGAATTTATGTAGATCCGTCAAAGTGGAAATAGATTAGTAACCATTTGTAAAATCTTCTAACATGTTTTGGTTTTTAGTAAGACGATTCATAGCAAAAAATGCCCCACCTACAATTCCAGCTTGATAAAATGTATACAAGAATACTCCAGAAGATGTAGGATCAGATTTTGTAAAACTCAAAACAAGCATTGTAAAGAATACAAATGTTCCAACAAATGTAACCATTCTATTTACAACACCCGTATTCATTCCTACAATTCTTTTAGTAGCAGCTGCCATCAAGCCTATACTTGTGAGAATCAAAAAAGTTGCACCGCCATTGGCAGTAATGAAATTATTTAACCAAGGCAACAATCCCTCTTCCAACAGTTCAATATCAGGCATTATACTGCCACCGTTAATTGCAAAATTCACAGAGCTAAACATACCACCAATAACAAAAAAGAACAAAAATATTTTGACAATTGATCTTTTAATTGGACTACGAATTTCTGATGGCTTTACAGCTCTCTCAGTAATTTTAATCCCATAAAGAAATCCTACAGCCATAGCAGGAAAAAACATGATATTGATAAGGATTGGAGATTCCCGGTTAATCGTCTCAATTTGTGGATGAAAAATCAGAAACAATAGAATGGCAAGGGAGGCTGAAGATGCAAATATGATTAAGCCCATATGACTATGTAGGCTTGATTCTTTGTGATCATTCCAGTTGGACACTTTATCAATTCAAAAGAAAATAATTAAAAACCAAATCCGAAAATCATTTGGTCAAATCATCAATTCTGTTTACCCTTTTTTAGTAGAAACAATAAAAAAAGTCGTGAAAGGTGGAAGAACCCTAATAATTATAGGCATTATTGTTGGAATATTTGGATCTATTTTTCATTTACAAGGAAAATCCACGGTAGGACCAGAATCATCATTTATGTATTCAAATCCAGAATGGGTCAGTTACGGCTTGCAAATGATAATTGTAGGGATCATTATTTTGAGCATAGGGTTTGTAATTCTCAAAAAAAATTAATTGGTCACACGAAGAGTAATTGTACTTTTAATTTTCGGTAATTTTCTAATTTTAGATGTAATTATTTTATTAATTTGGGAAGCAGAATCAGTAACAAATTCAGCAACAATATCATAACTACCATATGTAATCAAGCAACTTTTGACTTCAGGAATTTCTTTTAATTGTGAATAAAGAGATTGCTCCTCCCCAATATCACAACTAATCAGCATATACGCACTTTCCATCTAAATCACATTTTCTTAAAAACACACCAACTTAAAGACATCTAAAAAACATTTTTCTCAAACAGATCTCAAAAACCAGCAATCATTGGATCTTGCGGTTTCATTATTTCTCTTAACAAAATTGTTGCAAAAGATCCTCTAGACAATGAAAATTCCACCACATTATCATGTGCAGAATAATTAGAACAGTGTATTGCCGCTTGTCTAAAACCACCTTCGCTACTTGCTTCTTGCATTTCTTTAATGAAAAAATCTTTTGGTGAAACTTCCTCTTGTTCTAGAATTTTTGAAATTTGAAAATCAAATCGTGTTTTTTTGTAATAGGAATAACCAACAAAAGGTAATGCTAAATTTTGATCCATGCCCTTGACATATTTTCCAATAATACCGTTATAATCAAAACAAACATCTCCGGATTGTGCTTCAAAGAGATTCTCACCGTCCAAAAATGCAGCGCTAAGGGATTGATTAAAAATGAAAGACTGGTATGCTTGAACATAAAATCGCCTTAATGAAACAGGGATTGCCCTAATTGCACGAATTGATTCCCCATGTTCAATCATTTCTTTTAGAACAATTCTTTCAATATCCATTTGAATTGGAACTTGATCAAAATATTGTTGATAATTTGCCTTGTCAGATAGTTTTTGGCGAATTTCAGTGTTTTCTTCAGAGTCATAAGGCGAAGTAAATGATAAAATCAAATCAACTGTTTTATCAAAATCTTGCTGTAAAATGGCCTTGCCAATAAGATGTGTAACAGGTCTTTTAGAACCAAATCGCTGATAGCCATAAAAATTAAGAATTTTGTCATATTCTGTAAAAGATTTTAAATTATTTTGACAATCAGAAATTTTTAATTTAAAATGATTTCCAATCATATCCTTTTTCGATAGAGGTTTTTTTACATAACCTAAATGTTCTAGAGAATATTTATCACTTGAAAAATTCGCTGTTGCTTTTCCCGTATTTCCAGAACATACAAATTGTTCTGTAACAGCTGATGCATCTTTTAACCCAAGAGATTTTAGTTTAATGCCTTTTTTTCTAAAAATTCCAGATAATGCATGATTAGTATCAATTTTTTTCTTTTTTAATTTATACACAGCATAGCCATTTTGATCAGTAATTGATTTTTTAGCTTTTTCAGAAATTAGTTCTGTGACTTCAAAATCTTCAGGTGCCACTCTAATTTTTCCACCAATACCAGGAAATGTTGTACTGTAAACTGTAATACCAATTTGAGAATCTAAATTAGGAATCACTCTATTGTCACTGTAACATATTTGCTAATTGCCACATCAGGTAATTGTGCACCAAGTAGAATTTTGTATGTGCCAGGAATTGCATCTTCAGATGTATTGACACGGATAGAAATTGGACGAGGAGCGTCAGAATCCAATTGGAACGTTTCAGGAGTTCCCACTAATTCAAGATTCAAAAAGTCATGAGTTGAAGATAAGATTAGTGAAACACTAAGGAGATCTTTTTGAGATAAAGGAGACACTACAAAATTAAATTCTTTAGAATTTCCAGGCGTAGTAATTAAAGAATTTGAATTTAATTGAATTTCAAGCAGTAATGGAACAGACGTATCAACGACTCCAATATTATTTTCAGCCCATTCAGTAAACCAGATTTTTTCACCGTCAATAGTAAAATCAAAAATTTGAGCAACACCACAATCAGCTAAAAGCACTCCAGTTCCAGGATCACAATCAGCCCAGTTAGGGTTCTTTGAAGGTACATGGTATTCTACAAGAGATTGAGAAATAGGATCCATTACAGAAATATTATTTGCAGTTTGTTCGTTGAAAACAATTCTTCCTTGATCATCAGATTCAATCCAATAAGGTCTTGATATCGGAGTTTTTACAACTCCGGTCTGATTACCATACGTACTCAATTGAGGGTCAGATGTCACATATTGAACAAAGTTCTCAGTCACAGGATCAAAATTAAAGAATGACGATGATGTAGTATCAGCCAACCAAATTGTTCCATCATCAGCAACAACGACACCGTTTGGTGTAAGAAGTGTCACAGGTAATTGGTAGATTTCAATAAAGTCCAATAATGGGAGAAATTTTTCATTAGAATTTGCAACAGATTTAAGATAACCATTTTGATCAAACTTTACTAAAACTCCTCCTTGTTGAAACAACCAATTAGTATACCAGACATTATCATTTGCATCTACTGTAAAGTCTGCAGTTACAGAGTCATCTATAGGAGATGGAATACTAAGATAGTTTATTTCCTCACCAGATTGATTTGGATCTAGAAATGTGAGTTTGTTTCCAGTAAAATCATTTATTATTATTTGAGAACCATCAACGAGAAGTTTTTGTGGTAAAGAGTCACCCTCTGAAGGATAGGATAATCTTTCATATTTCTCTTCAATAGTTGAGAATTTCCATATTGAATCATATGCTTCATCAGTATACCATATAGAACCATCAGGAGCATAATCCATCCCCCACATCATTGAACGGGCACCAGGAGGCCACAGTAAATTTTCATACTCAGAAAATGTTTCAGTGTCAGGATCAAACTTTGCTAATTTGCCAGTATTAGTTTCAGCAAACCAAACATCACCATCATAATCAGTAATAATTGCTAAGGGGTTTGTACATAATGTAGGAATTGAAAATTCTTGGACATAGTCTGTAGACTTTGCATCACTTGATCCACAAAACTGAGCACGTTGTTCCTCGGGGAAATTATCTGCAGGAGTTCCAGTTAATTCAGGTACATCTTCAGGAGGAGGAGACATCATACTTTGAAGTCCAAAACCTGAGGACACCATTATTCCACCAAAAAATAGAACAACCAAAAGCCCTTTTTTATTCATATTTCAAAAAAGATCAAAGCCGTGTTATATCTTATGCTCAACAAATTACAATAATTTTAGATCACCAGTAATTTTATCAATTAAATTTTCAGGTGCAGGTCCGATAGAAATGCACGTTGTAGTTCCAGGAGCTAATTGAGTATGGCCGGCATCAGAGACTTCAGACCATGGAAGATTCAAATCAATTGCATGTTTTTTTACTTCTTGTAATTCCTTTATTCCAGATACTTTGACTACTACTTTTTCTTGTCCACCCCACCATTCTTTGTACCATTCAGGATGAGATTTTCTAACATGTTCTGCACCTAAAACACAGGCATGACCAACTTGAGCTGCAATCTTACCTTTACCCATATCAAGATCAGTTCTTACGACAATCACCTGTTTGATGTCACCCATACCAGTATCAAAAGTAGGCTTAATGAAAAACTTTTGAATTAAATAGTTAGGGTTTGCGAGCTTATTTTTTTAGCGATCTCGATCAAAATAATGAAAAACAAAGATTAGTCAGATAATATTGTCCTAATTTTTTTGTTATTGTTTAGTTTGCACGTCAAGAAGTGATTTTCACATGTGGTTTAATCTCATAGTCTGAATTTTTATCCAGAACGAATATGAAAATTATTACAACATACACATTCATTTGCAATGCACTCTTTTTCTATACAATGTCCACAGATACCGCATTCACAATGTATGCTCATATCATCAATACGTGTTTTATACATATAACAGATCTGCAATACTTTTGTTTTGATTAGGTTCTAATTTGAAGAAATACACTGATTAGGATGAAATATTTGTTCAACTAATTTTTGCATGTTGTTTATTCTGTTTTTAGAAATTCCAGTCATTCTCGCAATCTTTGCACCATCGTACCTCAAAAGATCCTTTGCAACCATTATGTTACACTCAGAAAATATTTTTAACTCATTTTGTGATAAATTAAGAATTGTGATCGGATAGAGGTTAAATTTTTCAATTATTTTTTCCAGACTATTTGATACAGGATATCTCCAAGAAAAAATTTGCTGTCCTATACATTTGGCATATTTTTTTGCATGATTTGAGACTTGGGTGTTGCAAAAAATAATTTCTCCTGAAAATTTTGGTTGTATGTCAAGAAATCTTGCATGTGTGTATAGTGATTCTTTTAGTCCAGTATACACTCCGCGGAGGCAATGATATTTGCATTCAATCAGAAATTTTTTGCCACCTTTGCTTCCTATCAGATCAATTTCATGTGTTGTGCATTCCCCACGAATTTTTGATCTTATTCCTGTTACCTGATAATCATAATACTCCAATATGGATGCAATGTAGTTTTCAAATGCAAATCCTGCAGGACCCATCCTCATAATTGCATCTTTTAATTGATACCTTTGATGTAGAGCTTTGAGACCTCTTTCATCAGAAATAGCACGGAGAACTTTTTTGTAAATGTCCTTTGTGGTCATATCAGGATACACTTTTGATTTAACTTTTTTTAAAATCCGCTGTGCAGTTTGTTTACTTGCTCCTGCCCTAATACACGTGCGGAGAATCTTGTTTTCATTAAATGGGACTCGTCTTCTATCTGATTTGTAAACAAAGAATTTTCTAGGAGTTATGATTTAGATTAATTTTAAAGAGATTAATATTTTACTTTAGAGAATTAGTTTTTTTCAATTTCATTTTGTTCTATATTTTTTACTCCAACCCTATCCTAGAAACTCTATTCTGTCTGATTGTAGCATCATGCATATGTCCCAAGGAGTAATCACCTGATCCTGATAAATTACATAAGGATGCATCATAGTATACATAATTTTTGAAATTTCTGACAAATTAAGATCCTTGGAAATTTTTTTAGCTTCTTCTAGCCTCAATGATTCCTCAAATTTGCGCTCCAAGAATTTTACATTTCTAAAAAAATCATAATCTTGCGCTATGCTCTGAATAAGTAAACGATCACTGATAAAATAATCTGTACCTTTTAGCAATAGTTTTCTTGTATTTTTTTCTAACATCAATTTTATGATGTTTTTTATCGTGTCCTTTTTCTCAAAAGTCTCAACTTTTTTTCTTGGAAATTCAGAAATGGTCAAATCTGTAATACAGTTTGCACCAATTTCAAGCAATTTTCTTCCAGATATTGCCGAATACCCTCCCAAATCATTTGGAATAATAGAAAATGCCCGTCTAGTATTCTTCCAGGTTGTAAGAAGTTCTCCCAGAGTTGTTTTGTCTGACAGTATTACTAAATCTTTATCAGTAATTTGTTCTACTGTTGTATTATCAAAAAAATTAGAAGATGAATTCTTGAAAATATTTTCAATTATTTCTCTACCTCCAATCACCCCAATTGGTTTTTCATTTTCTTCTGTAACCACTAAAGAATCTGTAAATGATTCTAAATAATGAATAAGCATGCTTGTTGCAACCCACACTTCATTTTCTTTTCTAATACTAACTGCAGGAGTTGAACTAAAAGATAATGGTAATAGTTCTTTTATTGTTTTATTGGTAATTGTCAAGAATTTATCATTTTTTTTAAATTTTAATGGCTAATTATATGAAACACATTATTCTCAAATATGAAACTACGTTTGAGTAAATTCACTTATACATGTTAATATTTGAAATTACATTAGATCATTTATGATAAAAAATATTCTGGTCCCTTATGATTTTACAAATTTTGCCGATTTAACATTTAATGAAGCATTGGAAATTGCAAAAAAATTTGATTCAAAAGTAACATTGTTGACCGTAATTGGAAGTAATATTAACACGTCTGGAATGTCTTGGTCACGTACTCAGGAAGTACATGATGAGACAGAGAGTAAAGCAAAGGAAGATTTGGAAAAAATAAAAAATTCCAATATTGTGGAAAATGTTACCACCTCCATTGAAATAATCCATAATCCTTCTACTGCAGATGGAATCCTCTCCTTTGCTGAAAAAAACAATATGGACTTGATTGTTATGGGGTCTCATGGCAGATCAGGTTTCAAAAAATTAGTTCTTGGAAGTGTCGCATCAGAAGTTGTGACAAAATCACATTGTAGAGTTTTGATAGTAAAACCACCAAAAAAAGAAAACTAGTGATAATTCCAACTAAAAAGAATTGATTTAAGATGTCAAATATTTTGACATTTTTTAATATTTTATTTTAATAAAAACATCAAACATCTGATTTTACAGGCGTTTTGAATCTCTTCCATAAAAATTTCTTGATTTCAATTATCAGAAAGGTAACCAGAGACACGACAATTATTTTTATCCATGAATTAATTTCAATAGGATGGCTATGAAAAATTTCATTCATGACTGGAACATATGTAAAAGTAATTTGCAATAGAATCATAATTCCCACTCCAAGAAAAATAAACTTGTTTGAAAAAAATCCTATTCTCCAAGCTGATTTAGTCAGAGACCTGCAGTTAAACAGATAAAATATCTCTATCATCACAATTGTGTTTACTGCAATTGTTCTTGCCTCTTCAACAGTGCTTCCATCTTTTATTGACCACTCAAATAATCCATACACTGAAACAAGAATGCATGTGCTGACAATAATTATCTGAATTATCAAGTCCTTTGTCAATATAGGAGAGTGTGGTTTTCTTGGAGGCCGCTTCATGATGTCTGATTCTTTTGGCTCAAAGATTAGCATCATTCCCAATGCCAGAGCAGTAGTCATGTTAATCCATAGAATCTGGACAGGAAGAATGGGCATCATCATACCTGCAAATATAGATGCCAATATGACCAACCCTTCCCCAAAGTTTGTAGGAAGTGTCCAAGTGATGAATTTGATCAGAGTATCTAAAACTTTCCTGCCTTCTTCAACTGCTGCCTTGATTGACGCAAAGTTATCATCAGTTAAGATTACATCAGATGCCTCCTTTGCAACATCTGTACCTGAAATTCCCATTGCAATCCCGACATCGGCTTGTTTTAGAGCAGGTGCATCATTTACTCCGTCCCCAGTCATGGCAACAATATTTCCTTTGGATTGAAGTGCCTTTACTAGCAAAAATTTTTGTTCTGGCAATACCCTTGCAAACACATCTGTTTTATCAGCAATTTCAATCAAATCCTTCTCTGAATACTGCTGCAATTCCTTTCCTGTAATTGCCACTATGTCAGTTTGTTTTCCTTGTAATGAATGATTTAGGCCAATCTGTCTACCTATACTGATTGCTGTTTTGAGATTATCCCCAGTTATCATCTTGATACGTATTCCTGCACTTTGACATTCTCTTATGGCTTCAATTACTTCGGGTCTTGGAGGATCCAACATGGCTTGAAAGCCTAAAAAGACTAATCCATTATTCACATCCGAAATTTCAATTTTATGATTTCCATTTGTTATTTTCTTTTTGGCAAATGCCAATACTCGCAGACCTTCTGATGCCATGCTGTCTGCAATTTCATACAATTTTGAAATACTGGTTTCTGTAAGATTTTCAGGTCCTGTACCATCAATCAATTGCTGTGATGACATTTCAAGAATTTTTTCAACAGAACCCTTTACGTAAATTATCTTATCGTCACCATTATCATGTAACGTAGCCATAAACTGGAGATGTGATTCAAATGGAATTGCATCTATTCTGTAAAATGATTCTGCCAAAGTCTGTTTGAGGTTTGCTTTGTGAGCTGATGTGATTAACGCAACTTCGGTAGGATCACCTTTTGCCTCCCAATGATTATCTTTTTGGATTAAATCCGAATCATTACACAACAGTCCTACAATAAGACACTCCTTTAATGTCTCATGATCATAGAGATTTATGTTGGATTGGTTATACTTGATATCGCCAGTAGGTTGAAACCCAGTACCTGATATATCGAAGAATTTTCCACCCGCATGAATTTTTGCAACAGTCATCTGGTTTTCTGTGATGGTTCCAGTCTTGTCTGAGCAGATTATTGTGGTGCTGCCAAGAGTCTCCACTGCAGGAAGTTTTCTTATTATGGCGTTTCTTTTTGCCATGTATCCAACACCTATTGCAAGGGTTATGGTTATGGCTGCAGGCAATCCTTCTGGAATTACAGACACTGACAAGGCAACAACTTCCATGAATAATTCGGACGCAGATCTTTGGACAACTAGAATTCCAAAAACAAATGTCAAAACAGACAAACCAAGTATTACAAAAAGAAGATTCTTGCTAAAATAGGAAATTCTTCGGGTTAGAGGTGTTTCAAGTTCTTCTGCTTTACGCATTGTTTGGGATATTTTACCTGTCTCAGTGTCGTTGCCTGTCAGTACAACTATCCCAACTCCATATCCGTTGGTGACAAGAGTTCCACCATATACCATGTTTTGTCGTTCTGCCAGAATTGTGTCTGAGGGATAAGTTCCAGTCTTTTTTTGGACGGAGATGGACTCACCGGTTAATATCGATTCATCAATTTTCAGATCCTTTGTATGTATTAGATGCATGTCGGCAGGGATTTTCTCTCCCGAACGAAGTTGCACCACATCCCCTTGAACAATATATCTTGAGGATAGTCGGGTTTTTTCATTGTTCCTTACAACAACATTCTCACTTTTTACAATTTGTGAAAGAGCCTGAATTGCTTTGCCTGCCTTGTGTTCCTGAATAAAACCAATAATTGCATTGGCTATCACTACCCCAAAGATTACACCAGTATCGACCCATTCCTGTAACATTGCAGTTATGGAACCTGCTATCACTAGTATCAAAACCAGCGGTTGCCTGAATTGCAAAAGAAATGAAACTAGAGAACTTTTTTCCTTTTTTACAGATATGATATTTTCACCAAACTTTTGCAGTCTGTTACTTGCTTCACTTTGGGTTAAACCTTGTTCAGGGTTTACATCCAGAACAGTTGTAACTTGCTCTGTTGTCAATGAGTGCCATGATGTATTTGATGTTCCCTGCAATATTATATTCTATAATTATTTTTGATAATTAGATTATTAAATGAACGCCAAATTTGACAATGAACAATAGCGTTATATGACAATTTCCTATAATGTGAGGATTGAAAGATTCAAAGACATCTTCTAATGCGTTCACCCTTTACACTGATTTTCTTATAAATTCATTTAATTTTCAAATGCGGTACGGGTTGGCTCTTTTTAATTCATGGACTAAAGCAAAAAACTCTGTTTCTAATTTAGAGGAACCAACTGGTAAAAAGATTCAAGATGAAATTAGAAGTACTTTTGATACAGAAATAAGAAACAATTTGAAAACAACAGAATTTACAAAATCATTATCTGATTTTATTAGTTCATACACAGAATTTGCATTATCTGCACAACATGATGAGTTATACAGACAATTTGAAACTATGTTCAACGTATATGATCGTATGATAGAGCCTATTCGAGATACTGTTAATCGAACGCCGTCTGAAATAATTCCAATGAAGGGAAAATTTGAGGTACATCACTATAAATCCGATTCGCCGCAAAAATTCAAAACACCTATTCTTATTGTGGGCTCTTTAATCAACAGACATTACATTTTGGATTTGCTTCCAGAAACAAGTGTAATCAGATATTTTCAGCAATTGGGATTTGATGTTTATGCCACAGACTGGAGGATACCCACAATTAAGGATGAAGATTTATCCCTTGCAAGTTATGCACATAACTATCTTGAAAATGCAGTGGATAGAGTTGAAGAGATTACAGGCTCTAGAAATATCACACTGTTTGGGTATTGCTGGGGTGGAATTCTAGCACTTATTTATTCTGCACTGCATCCTGAAAATGTAAAGAATTTAATTTTACATGCCACTCCTGCGGATTTTGGAAGACCTCCAACAATATTAGAATCTTGGATTAAAAATTTTGACGTTAAAAAATTTGTAATGACTTTTGGAAATGTACCATCGTCTTTTCTCAACATTGCCTTCACCCTACGAAATCCATTAGAATCTGCATTAAAGTATCCGTTTTATTTTAGCCAACCTAGAAGTATGAAAGAAATCATACAGTTTTTTGCAGTAGAGTCTTGGCTTTATGACAGTGTTCCAATTATTGGAAAAGCATTTGAGCAAATCATAGAGGATATCTACAAAAAAAATCTGCTGATTCAAAATAAAATGATACTGGGTGGAAACCTTGTTGATTTGAAAAAAATCACAATGCCCGTATTGAACATAGTGGGAACAAATGATGATCTGGTTTCAGCAGAATCCAGTAGGACAATCACAGATGTTGTTTCAAGCACGGACAAGAAGACGTTAGAATTGCCAACAGGACATGTTGGATTATGTATCAGTCGAACAGCACACAAAAAACTATGGCCGGAGGTGGGACAATGGCTAATAGAGCATTCAACTTGAAAAATTATTGAAAATTTATGACTGAATACAATTATCTTTCCTCGTTAAAGGATAAAGAATTTTTAATTCTACAAAAATTATGTGACAATTCAATTCCTCCGAACATAAAAGAAAAATTGGAACTAGAATTACAAGGAATTCGTACGGAAATTAAAAAACTAGGTTGAATATTTACAAAATTAATTTCAGATAATTTTCTAATTTAATTTAGATTATTTCAAAAGCCCTAATGATAAGAAAAATTGCAGCTACAAGAATAATCAGACTAAATGAAACAATTAATTTTCTTGGAGAAATTTTAGAGGTTAGTTTCACACCCAAAAATACTCCTGGAATTGAACCTATTAACAAAAACAATACCAAAAGAATTGGAACATTTCCCATGTTATAGTGCAATATTGTACCTACTGCAGAAATTGCCACTCCAAAAATAACCGATGTCCCAGCAACATGTTTTGGTGGACAATGGCATTTTTTTACAAGTATTGGCAAAGTCATGGCACCCGCCCCTGTAGCAGCAATTTGTGTGATGAAGCTGATTATACTTGAGGCACTAAGAAATGTTAATTTCTCACCTTTTGTGAATTTATGATGTGTTGAATATTCAGATGTTTCATAATTGTTATCTTTTTTTAGAACATTATTTTTGATCATATACAAACTAGTTCCTACAAGTATAGTTCCCAACAACAGTAAGATTATGGTATCTAGAATATCAGAACCATGATTTGCTTTAACATGAGTCCAAATTACGCTTGCAAATATCATTACAGGGACAACAGGAATAAGCAAGAAAATTAAGGCTTTCCAGTTTATGTTTCGTTCTTTACCATGTAGAATCGAAGCAAAAACTTTTGTTCCAAAAATAAAAGCCAAATTTGCACCAATAACTAATTGTGGGGATATTCCAAGAAGTAAAAGTGGTGGGAGTAATAATGCTGCACCACCAAGACCAGAAAGTCCAATCGCAACACCTACCATCAGACCAATTGAAACTAATGCAACTGCAAATACAGGATCAAATACTAGATCATTAAAATTAGATGGTATATCAATTACAAAACTTGTAACATCTAACAATGTAAAGTCCATTAGAGGGTGTACCTACACTCCTGCAATACTGCATCTGTTTGGACCTAATTCTAAATCAGGAACATCTGAAGCAACTAAAGGAATAGAACCCTTGTTGATTTGAATGATTTTTTGATAATTCATTGGTCTAGGTACTGTGACATCAACTACTCGTTGTACAAATTCTTCTTTTGGTAAATTTAAAATTTCATGTTGTTTAGTTTTTTCTATTGTAGTTGAAAATACGCCCTTTGTTGAGGTTACAGATTCTCCATGGTGTGTTGGAAATACAACGGTATTAGGTGGTAGTTTTAGTAATTTATTATGTAATGAATCATAAAGTTGTGCTGCAAACTCTTCTGCCTTATCTCTAAGATCTGGTCGTCCAATACTTTCAATGAATAGTATATCACCAGTGAAGACATATTTTTCATCAACAACATATGACAAACTACCTGGAGTATGACCTGGAGTATGAATTACTCGAAGTTTTGAGTTACCAAATGCTACTTCTTGACCGTCATCAAGGAAATTAGCTGTTCTATCCCATTCCTCAAGATTGCTTTCATACATTGGTGCACCAGTAAGATTTGAAAGTTGTTGAGCCGAAGAAACATGATCAGCATGCTGATGTGTGTCAATTATGTGAGTAATTTTTGCACATTCTTGTTTTACAACTTCCAAATATTTTTCAGCAGGATAAAGTGGATCAATAACTATTGCATCATTTTTGGATATTATGACATGAGAAAGGCAACCTTTGCCAATTTTTTCAACTTGAATTACTTTGGGATTTTCTTCTGCATTTACTGCATTGAGAACTTGACTCCACCCTGCAAGTCCATCTTTAAGAATACGTGATTTAATTCCGTTTCTTGCAAGTGCAAATGTTGCAATAGTTGCCATGTTACTATGTGGACAAATGGTAACAATCTCTTTATTTTGAGGAATTTTTGAAATGCTTTCAGGATCAAATATTTCCGAGAGTGGAATATTTATGCTTCCAGGAATATTATAATCAGAAAATTCATCAGGGTCTCGAACATCTAATAGATACACATTTGGATCCTGTAATTTCTTTGATAGTTCCTCCGGACTTATTGCAGCAGGGAGGCTGCCCTTTACCAATTCATTAGTCCAATTTTTCATTCCACCTTTCAAATAATATGCATCTAATCCAAATGAACGCATCATCGCTACAGTTTCTGCAGACATTTTGCCATCTTCATCAATTAAAACCAATTTTACATTCTTTGGAATTTTAGGCATCAAGGTATCTTTAGTTCTAGTATCACAAACTGCATGAACAGATCCATCAATGTGACCTTCTTTGTACATGTCCTGTAATCTTAAATCAAACAAAAACATTGGTTCATTTTTTTCTAGTGAATTATTCAGATCTTCAGGAGTTATTTCAAATTCATTTGTACTTTTAGTCATGTATTATTTTCTCCAAAGTAATTATTTGTGTATTTAAAATAAAAAAGTCATCGTGCATATCTTTAATCTTTGAAAATATCACTTCATGGAGCTATGCATAGATTGACTTGGCATAATTTCATGCATCTCTGTCATGTGATCTTGCATCAATTCTGCCATTTGGGTGTTAAATTCATCATCAGTTAATTCTAAAGAGAATAGTTTTTGCATGTCATCTACATGTTTGGACATTATCTGAATCATTTTTTCTCTTGTTTCAGGATCCTGCATCATTTGCATCATCATGTCTTGGTTCATCATTCCTGAATCCATCATACTTTCTGTCATATTTCCCATCATCATGTTATTTCCCATCATCATGTTCATCATGTCTTGATTACTCATCATAGAGTTCATCATTTCTTGATTGTTCATCATGTGAGTCATCATTTGTTGTTGCATATCTGGATCATTCATCATTGTGTTCATCATTGGTCCCATCATTTGGTTCATGTGTGGAGGATTACTCATCATCATATCATGCATTTGTTGCATTGATTGTGGATCATTCATCATATTGTTCATCCATTGATTCATCATTTGTGGATCATTCATCATTTGTTGTTGACCCATCATTCCTGAATCCATCCATTGTTGAGACATCATAGGATTATTGGACATCATTTGATCAAACAATACTTGATTTTGAAATTTCATTGACATTGGATCATATGTATTTGCAAAATGAGCGTAACTTACACCAATCCCTACAAAGAAAACACCAATTACGATTGCAATCCAAATAGGTTGGCTTACCATCCCGTCAATCCTTTCTTACAGTATATAATTCGAATTGTAATTTTCTATATTGATTTTCAATCTTTGAAATGAAATTTCTGTTAAAATTTTGGTTCAATTCCTTAAACGATATTCATTAAATCACATTAACATTCTTCTCGACTAAGGCCCGACGTGAGTTGTACTTTATTCAGACTCAATGTGAGTTGTTGAGATTTTGGGTCCCATATTGTTTAGAAGTTCATATTTTTAATAAAATGGATGCATAGTACAAAGTTGCTTCACATGTAGTATGTTGTTACTCTAAGAAAGTTACTTCAATCCTGAGGATGGGGTTGGTTAGTTATATGCTATGATGACCATTATACAGCATGGTTAATGATTTAAAATCTAATACTGAAAAACGTGATGAAAAACTCTCCATTTGTGACGTATTCAAAGAAGACACTTCAGAAGTAATCAAAAAATTAGAATCTCAAACCCCTTCACTGTTTCAAAACTATTCTAATCTATACACTGCATATCTTCACATGTTTGATGATCTTTTTGGCACTTGCTACATCTCAGAAAAAGAATTTTTTAACAAACTCAACCTAGACCAATCTATACTAAAGCAAATCAAATCAAACTCGGAATCAATAAAGAAAGCATATCTAGAAAATATTGATAGAAATGCAAAATACGTTGATGAATATACCAAAATGAGAATTTCTGCAATCAAATCATTTGACAATTATATGCATGTCATAATGGATTCATATGCCAAATATTTCTCACAATTCAATAAATCTAAAAATTAATCTACTATGGTGTTTAAATCAGGACATGGCAAGTTATACAGCACAAGTGAATACAATACATAAAAAATTCACTGACGCATTAAAAAAAGCAAAAACAAGACAGGCAATCAACAAGGTATACAGTGCTCACAGAAAAGATCATGAGAGATTGCTCAAGAAACATCTGGCTGAGGAAATGAGACAGATAAAGAAAGCCAAAGCACAACTAGATTAATCCAAATTTTTTCTTTTTTTTCAGAGTAAAGAGGCGTTGCCGAGTGTCTTTTTTCAAAAATGATGTTTATCTTCTTTTCAAATACTCTGACATTATTTTTGCAGCCATTTCAGTAATTTCTAAATCATTTTTTGCAGCCAGACTGCGCAGTTTTCTTGCATTGCCCTTGTTTAACTCTAAAGAAACTTTTTGCTGGAGTAATCCTGCCTTTGCCTTTTTGAGTAGTTTGAGATGGGACGACTTTGGGCTTTTTGTTAGATAGTATAGATATTTTTTGCGTAGCCTTTGATCAAGAGGAATGATTCTTTCTGCAATCAATACTGCCTTGGGTACATTTGGAATGCTCTGATATAACCTAGTGGCATCATCACGAGACAGTTCCTTTGGAACAAATTGTTTTAGTTTATCCGGTACTGCTGCAAATCCAAGATATTTTTTGAGTGTTTGTGATGAGATTCCAAGTGACTTTGCAGCCTTGTTTTTCCCTATCGATTCTGACAAAAAGACACATGCTGCAGTCATATCCTTTGTATTCATTTTATTTCGATGTAGATTCTCAACTACTGATGCTGCCTTTGCGTCATCCAGATCATACTTTGTACCTTGAGTTAACAATAGTACGGGTATCTTTTTTGCACCGAGTCTTTTGAGTGCTGCAAGTCTTCTCTGACCTGACATTAACAAGTATACATTTTTTGATTCCTTTTGGACCATAGGGGGGTTTTGTAGACCTTCATGTTTGATGGAACGTGCAAGTTCTGTAATTCCTTCACGGTCTAATTTTCTTGCCTGTGCATCCTTCCAGACCTTGATCTGTTTTACTGGAATCTCCCTAAGACGATAAGATATTGGTGAATTGTAGCGTTTTGCCACATATTTTGAAGGATGTAATTCGTGTTAAAATATACAGTGACTTACAATTGACAAGTAATCAAAAAAATCTTCGTGAAATTTTAAATTATTTTACTATAGTAACTGGAGACTTTGCCTTGTGTAGGACAAAATTAGATGTACTTCCAAAAAACAGTTCTTTTGGAAATCCCATTCCTCTAGATCCTATAACAATTTGATCAATCTTGTTTGCAGGATTATTTGCAAATGTAGTTAAATCAATACCCGAAGTATGACCCCCAATAACAATTCCTTTAAATTCAATTTTATTTTTTTCTACTTTCCTCTTTGCAACATTCATTAACGCTTTTGCTCCCTTTTTCCATTTTTTCTCTGGGAGTATAGGTGCACGAACAGCAGAAAATGCACTAAAACTAGTATCACTGTGAACACCAATAATCACAGCATCGGATTGTTTTGCAAACGAAATTGCTTTATCTAATCCCCTTATGGAATTTTTGGAACCATCTAAACAAACCATGATTTTTTTCAAAGCCATGTAAAGTCAAGATAATATTCTGTATTTATTTTAGGTGTTTTAGTTCAGAACTCCAACATCTGCAAATACTTTAGAAGATAATGTCCATTAATTCAACTCTAATCATTTAGTTTGACGCCCTCATTTTTAATAAAATATTTGCTCGTTAGAGCCTTACACCAAGCATCAAAATTGGAACAGAATTTGGATGACGATTTTCTTTGATATGAATTAGATAATCTTCAACCATAGTTTGTATTTGCTCAACTGGTTGTACTATTAGAGAATCATAATTTTCAAATTTTGCAAAATTCTTAAAGTTTTTTAGATGGTCACGATAATTGTTTAGTGTCTGTCTTGACTTTATTCCCTGTTCAAAACGGATGATTGACCTTTCTTTCATGTATAGGAATGTAGTGACTATATCTCTGGCGTGCACTAAATAATTGAATTAAATAATTGACAAAGGAACAAAATCTGTGAGTTATGACGTAATAATTGCAGGTGGTAGTATTGCAGGATTACTATGTGCTAGAGAAATTTCCTCAAAGGGTTTTTCTGTTTTAGTAATTGAGGAAGATTACGAGATAGGGACTCCTGAACACTGTGGAGGTTTAGTGAGCATTGCAGGATTGGCAGAGCTTGGAGTAATACCATTTAGAAAAACTTTTGATCATATGATAGAATCAGCAGAAATTACTTCACCCAATGGGAATAGTTTTACAATTAATTCAAAAAAACAAAAAGTTATTGAGATAAGTAGAAGAGAGTTAGATAAGCAAGTTGCATTTCAAGCTCAAAAAAATGGTGCAGAAATTAAAGTTAGAACTAGTTTTCAAGAAATTACAGACACAGGAGTAAGAACTAGTAAAGAAAAAATTGACTGTAAAATTTTTGTAGATGCACGAGGAGTGTCATCTTTAATTCATAAAGATAGAACAGGGATTCTATCATCAGCACAGTATGAAATCTACGCAAACTGGATAAAAAAAGGCAAAGTAGAAGTGATTTTTGATCAAGAAAAATATCCAGGATTCTTTGCGTGGATTATTCCATCTGGGGACGGTAAAGGCAAAGTAGGAGTTGCAGGAAGAGGAATTAAAGTATCTGAAGCATTAGAGAGTATTCTCAAAGAGAAAGGAAAATTTTCAACAATCAGGAAAATTTTTGCGCCAATTTGGATTAAAGGCCCTATCAAAAATTTTGTAGAAGGTAAAACGGTAATTATCGGCGATGCAGCAGGACAAGCAAAACCAACAACTGCAGGCGGAATATTCACTAGTGGGATGGGCGGAGTATATGCAGGACAAGCAATATCAGAATTTCTCAAAACCAACAATAGAGATGATCTTGATCAATATCAAAAAAAATGGACTGCACGATTTGGAAAGGAATTTGAAAAACAATTGTTAGCTAGAAAAATTTTAGAAAGAATTGATAATAATACAATCAATAAATTATTTGAGACAATTACACCAGAAATTACAAAAGAGATTTCAGAAAATGATGATTTTGATTTTCATACGGGATCAATAATTAAATTACTAGGATTGAAAGGTTCGATTAAAACGGCTCAAATTCTAATTGGTGGAGAAATCAAAAAACTACTTGGTTAAAGCACGCATAATTTCTAAGCAAGGTATAAATGATGTTTACAGAAAATTGGGGTATGTCCTCTACTATATCATTACCAACATGTAGTTGCTGTCATAGACCAATTATGCCTAATGATAAATGTGTAAAATTCAATTGCCCTAATTGTGGCGGAGATTTAATTTGGAGATGCCAAAGTTGCAGAGAGTCAGCAAGAGACTATACTTGTACTGCATGCAACTTTCAGGGACCATAGAAAATGACTCAATTATTACTAATTACAAAAATTCTTCCAAAAGGAATGGAGGTAGACCTTGATAAATTAGCAGAAGATATCAAAGCATCACTAAAAGAAGGAATTACAATGAAGAGACATGCAAAAGAGCCACTAGCATTCGGTTTGGAATGTATCAAGGCAGAATTTGTTCTAGAAGATAAAGAAGGTCAAAGTGATGCCCTAGAGAACGCAGTAAGATCAGTTGACGGCGTGAGTGAATTTGAAGTTCTCAACATGAGCCGCATGTCAGTTGACATGAAATAGGTGATTTTTTGACACGCAAAGAAGAACCTTTGCAGATGAGGATTGGTGAAGCAAAACAAAGAGATGTAGGAAAGAAACGTGCTCGAATTGGTCCGGATGCCATGGATTTTCTCAAAGTTACACCAGGTGACATTATCGAAGTAATGGGTTCAAGAACTAGCTGTGCAGTTGTTTGGCCAGTTGATGAAGATGAAAAATTACCAGATATCATTCGAGTGGATGGACAAACAAGAAAAAATGTAGGCGCATCACTAAATGATGTTGTAAAAATCCGAAAAGTGACATCAAAGTTTGCAAAAACAGTCTCATTAACTCCAGTAAATGAATCAGTAACGATTGACAAAGAATTTACAGATTTTGTTAAAAATAGATTGAAAGGATTGCCAATTGTACACGGAGATGAAATTTCAGTTATGATTTTAGGGAACTCGATGGATTTTAAAATTACAAAAACATCTCCAAAAGGAGTAGTCAAAATTGACCGTACAACAAATCTAAACATTTCAACAGAAACTTCAGTTGACAGAAAAGTTAGAGTGACGTATGAAGAAGTCGGGGGATTAAGACGAGAAATTAAAGCAATGAGAGAAATTGTAGAACTTCCATTAAAACATCCAGAGTTATTTGTAAGATTGGGAATTGAGCCACACAGTGGAATTTTACTTTATGGTCCTCCAGGTTGTGGTAAAACTCTACTTGCAAAAGTAATGGCAAGTGAATCAGAAGCTAACATGTTTCCAATTAACGGTCCAGAAATAATGAACAAGTATTATGGTGAAACAGAAGCAAAATTAAGAGATATTTTCAAAGAGGCAAAGGACAACTCTCCAAGCATAATATTCATAGATGAAATTGATGCCATAGCACCAAAAAGAGAAGAAGCATACGGAGATGTTGAAAAAAGAGTTGTTGCTCAATTATTAGCATTAATGGATGGTCTAAATGACAGAGGAAATGTAATTGTTCTTGGTGCAACAAACAGACCAGATAGTATAGACCCAGCACTTCGAAGACCAGGAAGATTCGATAGAGAATTTGAAATTTCAGTTCCTAATGAAGATGGAAGATTAGAGATTCTTGAAATTTACACTAGAGCAATGCCAATTAGTGAGGACATTGATCTTAAAGATTTATCATCAGAATTACATGGATATACAGGTGCAGATATCAAATCACTTTGTAGAGAAGCTGCACTAAAATCAATTAGAAGATATCTTCCAGAAATTGATCTTGAAACAGAAAAAATTCCATCTGAAGTATTACAATCAATGCAGATTAAACTAATCGACTTTTACGATGCAATGCAGGATGTCGTTCCTACAGCGATGAGAGAGTTCTATGTTGAAAGGTCAAAAGTGTGGTGGCATGATGTTGGTGGATTAGAGGATATTAAAAAATCACTTTCAGATAACCTCGCAATGGCCATGAAAGAGCCTGCCAAGTTTACAAAGATGGGGATAAAACCTCCAAAAGGAGCTTTAATCTATGGGCCACCAGGATGTGGTAAAACTCTACTCGCACGAGCTTTAGCAACTGAGACAGGTGCAAATATGATTTTAGTTAGAGGTCCAGAAATACTTTCTAAATGGTTAGGAGAATCTGAAAAAGCGATAAGAGAAATTTTTAGAAAAGCAAAAACATCATCCCCATGCGTAGTAATATTTGATGAATTAGATTCCATTGCACGTTCCAAATCAGGAGAAGGTGGAACGGGTGAGACAATTCTAAGTCAACTACTTACAGAAATAGAAGAAGGTAGCGCATCAAGAGTTGTAGTAATTGGAATTACAAATCGCCCAGATGTTTTAGATAATTCTTTACTAAGAACAGGAAGATTAGATTTAGTACTTTATGTTGGCCCGCCAGATGAGAAAGGAAGATTAGAGATTATCAAAATTTTAACACGAAAGATGCCATTAGCAAGTGATGTGAAATTACAAGAGATAGCAGTAGCTACCCAAAATTTCTCAGGTGCAGATTTGGCAGCATTATGTAGAGAAGCTGCAGTTGAAGCAATGAGAAATAATTCTCCAAAAATTTCAAGTCATGACTTTGCAAATAGTTTGAAACAAGTAAGACCATCAATTACAAAAGAGGTAGACCAATGGTACAATTCAATAAAGGAAAGTATATCTAACGTGGT
>JABMOR010000109.1 GCA_013203245.1 Candidatus Nitrosopumilus sp. | reverse complement strand
TAACAGAACTTCGAAAAGAAAAAGATAGAATTAATTTAGAGTTCAGCGAATTATCTCAAAAATATGCAATACACAGAGAAGAGATATCGGGCATGTACATGTGATCGAAACAGCAGGCAAATTCTTTTATTCAAAGCAAAAGCGCAACAAACTATGGCCCTAACCTATAAAAAAGCGGGAGTAGACATTTCTAAAATTAAGCAGAGCCAAAAAGCAATCGGGAAACTAATTGTGTCAACCCATAAGCTTCAGAAAAAAGCAAAGATGACACATGGGTTTGGCCATTATGCTGGAATTGTAGAAATTCCAGGAGGGAAACTATTAGCAACCCACACTGACGGTGTCGGAACCAAAGTTGTAATTGCAAACATGATGAAAAAGTACAACACTATCGGAATTGATTGTGTTGCGATGAATGTTAACGATATAATTTGTATTGGTGCAACGCCAATTTCATTTGTAGACTATATTGCTGCAAACAAAAACGATGTGACAGTATTCAAAAAAATCGTCGAGGGGCTGGTAACAGGCGCTAAAAAATCGGCAATGCCAATTGTAGGCGGAGAGACCGCAATAATGCCAGATGTGATCGAAGGTGAAGGGTTCGCATTTGATTTGGCAGGGATGGTCGTAGGCTTGCTGGAGAAAAAAGAGATGGTGCTTGGAAATAAAATAAGGGTAGGCGATGTGATTATCGGGGCGAACAGTTCAGGAATTCATTCAAACGGATACTCGCTTGCAAGAAAAGCATTATTAACAAAATATTCTGTAAAAGATAAAGTCAAAGGTGTCGGAGTAATAGGGGACGCATTACTAAAACCAACTGAAATTTATACAAAACCAGTTCTTGAAATTAATCAAAAATGCAAAGTCAACGGATTTGCACACATAACTGGAGGCTCATTTACCAAACTATTGCGTCTCAAAAATATAGGGTATGAAATAGATTCACTGCCAAAAATCCCACCAATTATGGGGCTAGTAGAAGAACAGGGAGTAAAACCAGAAGAAATGTACAAGACGTTTAACATGGGAGTTGGGTTCTGTGTAGTGGCACCAAAAGATCAAGCAACTAGAATAAAATCCATATTCAAAAAACATAAAATTTCAAGCCAGGAAATTGGACAAATCATTTCCAAAAAAGGTGTTTTTGTAAATTCTACAAAAATTGCTTAATTTTGCTAAACATTTTGAATGTAAAATAAGAGAAAAATGAATAAAGATTATGAGTTTAATTCATTTGGATTTAGATATTGTTTTTAGGATGAATTTGGTGGCAACCCCTTTTCTTGTATAAAATTTAACACTAAACTAAGATCTCATAAGATTATTTGGATTGATTAATCAAACATCAATTAATAAAACTGGACATAATCCAATTTCAATAATTTTTCTTGAAACACTGCCAAGTGACAAGAGTTTTTTTATTCCAGTTAGTTTTTTCCTTTTTGCCATAACAATAAGATCAAAATGATGATTTTTGACATACCTTGTTATTACTTCATCAGCATCTCCCATTACAACTTTGTATTGGATATTGATATTTTGTAATTTATAATGCTCAACTTTTTTCCCCATTTCTTTTTTGCTATTGATTACAGATTGTTTTGCAGCTTTTTGAAACTCCCTTGATAATGCCTTAATTTCCATTCCAGATAATGCAAACATTGGAGGTTTTTGTAACGCCTCAACTACATGTAAAATCAAAATTTCAGACGAATCAAATTTTGCTATATGTACTGCGTGTTTAAGTGCCTTATCACCCATAGGAGTACCCGCATGAGGCACTAGAATCTTTTTGTACATAATTTACCATAACCATAGTTGGGGCATATAATATTATATTCCATATTCATACACAATTTAAGAAAAAAGATGGCAGTAGAAACACATTTCATTGAAATAATCATAGGAGTAGGAATTCTACTCTTTGCTGCAAAACTCATGGCAGAACTCTTCTTGAGAATACATCTTCCAATAGTATTAGGAGAGCTCTTAGCTGGAATGATCATCGGTCCATTTGCACTAGGATCTTTTTTTGTGTTAGATGGAAAACCACTTCTTACAATTGGTAGTGAAATCAGGGTTCTGGGAGAAATTGGCGCCATCGTAATTTTGTTTATCGCAGGACTTGAGATGACGCCAAGAGAATTCTTGCGAGGCGGAAAGGCATCCTTTATCGTTGGAACATTTGGGGTGGTGATTCCGTTCTTTGCAGGATTATTAGTATTCCAAATGTTTGGTTTTGATGCATTACAATCAATGTTGATTGCAACTGCTCTTACAGCTACAAGTATTGCAATCTCAGTTCAAGTGTTAAGTGAGTTTGGAAAACTCAAAACCCGTGAAGCTCGATTGATTATAGGTGCTGCAGTAGTTGATGACATTCTTGCAATTGCAGTTCTTTCTGTGGTATCATCACTTGCAACAGGCGATGGTGGAATAGATCAACTCGACATTACAGACGTAACAATCACAATACTAAAGGTATTAGGATTCTTTGCAATTATGTTAATTGCAGCAGTAGTAGTAATGCCAAAAATAGTTACACCGAGATTGTGGAAAGCAAAAGGAAGTATAGAGGGCATTGTAACGGCTTCATTTTTTGGAGCTGCTGCGTTAGCTGGCAGTATAGGTCTGTCTCCGATTGTAGGTGCATTTGCAGTAGGTATGGCGTTATCTACATCCAAAGCCTTTGAGAAAATTGAAAATTATGCTAGTAGGATTGGATTAATTTTTGCACCGTTATTCTTTGCAATAATTGGCGCTCAAGTAGATTTTAGAGCAATTAATCTTGAAATTCTTGCGTTAAGTGGAGTGATAATAGTAATTGCAGTGGTAACAAAATATCTTGGTTGTGGATTACCTGCGTGGATGTTACTAAAAAACAAGAGACAAGGGATGCGAGTAGGAATAGGCATGATTTCTAGAGGAGAAGTAGGATTAATTGTTGCAGGAGTTGGAATTTCATCAGGAGTTCTAACTAGTGACGTATATTCTACAATTGTAATTATGGTAGTTGTTACTACAATTATCACACCAATCTGGTTGAAGATTGAATATCGTAAGGAGCAAAAAGGAGAAGCAGATAATTCGGTTCAAAAAAATAATTCAGATAATGATAATTCAGTAGATGTTCAGAGTAGTAAAATGAACAAAAAAGAATCCAAAAGATCGAATGCTTTAGACATAGAGAAATAATTTAAATTGTTGCAAAACCATCAAAAACTCACAATAGTAGGCGGCATTCTTCTCGCTATTACATATCTTATTTTTAATTATCATGAAGTCTATCCTGAAATTGAATTCAACTATGCGTATATTTCAGGAATTGCTATGATTATTGCATTTATGGCAAGTTTTGGTTTGTTTTACAAAGATAGATTCAAATGAAAAAATGAAGAATTGTAAACAGAAACAAACAATGATTCATTCAAAGCCAACGTATTGGTAGAGGTTAAAAAATTAAAACAAATTAAAAATTATTAAAAAAATCATCTAAAAGAAAACAAGATAGAAAGAGTGCGACTAGAAAGAAAGAAATAAAGAGAAGACCGAGCCCTGGAAGCTAAATTATTTAACGAATTTATGTCCAAATTAGTATGAGTATTCATGAATAAGTTAGATTCTGCCACATCCAAAGCATGTAGTGAAATCACTCAAAATCTACTAACAATTAATGAGCCGAGTAAAAAACAGGTAAAAGAAGAAATTATAAAAATTTGTATCAAACATTCACTAGACAGAATTCCAAAAAATTATGAAATATTATCAATGGCAAAAGAAGGTGATTTTGATAAATTAAAAAAAGTATTGATAAGAAAACCAGCTAAAACAGCATCTGGAGTATCAGTAGTAGCGTTAATGCCAAAACCGTATGCATGTCCTCATGGTAGATGTACATATTGTCCAGGTGGAATTGAATTTAATTCACCTAACAGTTATACAGGAAAAGAACCATCATCACTAAATGCAATTGAAAATAAATTTGACCCTAAATTGCAAATCACATCAAAGATTAAAAAATTAATTGCGTTTGGGCATGATCCATCTAAAATGGAAGTAGTGATAGTTGGCGGAACTTTTCTATTCATGCCAAAAGATTATCAGAAAGATTTCATCAAATCATGTTATGATGCATTAAACGGAACTGATTCAAAAGACTTGGAAGAAGCAAAATCCAACAACGAACACGCAGCAATAAGAAATGTTGGATTTACAATTGAAACAAAACCAGACTATTGTAAGAAAGAGCATGTTGATTTAATGTTAAGTTATGGAATTACAAGAGTAGAGATTGGAGTTCAATCATTACAAGAAAGAGTTTACAAAATAGTTAACAGAGGTCACAACTATAATGATGTAATTGAATCATTTCAAATTTCAAAAGATGCAGGATACAAACTAGTTGCACATATGATGCCAGGCTTACCAACAATGAAACCAGAAGAAGACATTGCAGATTTTAAAAAATTATTTTCAGACCCAGAATTGCGTCCAGATATGTTGAAAATTTATCCGTCACTAGTTATTGAAAATACGCCATTGTACGAAGAATACAAGCAGGGAAAATACACACCATATTCAGATGAAGATATGATCAAAGTGTTAACTGAAGCAAAAAGAAACGTTCCAAAATGGGTGCGAATCATGAGAGTCCAGAGAGAGATTACACCAGGTGAGATCATAGCAGGGCCAAAAGCAGGTAATTTGAGACAAATCGTGCACCAAAATCTTGCAAAACAAGGACTTTCTTGCAAATGTATCAGATGTAGAGAAGCAGGACTAGATAACAAAAAATCAGACGGTGGAGAGATAAAATTAAACAGAATTGATTATGATTCATCAGGTGGAAAAGAAGTTTTCTTATCCTATGAAGACAAGAATGAATCAATTTATGGATTTTTAAGATTAAGAAAACCAAGTATAAATGCACACAGAGATGAAATTAATCAAGACACATGCATAGTGAGAGAAATTCACGTGTATGGAAAATCATTGAAGCTTGGAGAAAAAGAAAAAGACGAAATTCAACATTCAGGATTGGGAAAGAATTTGATGAAGGAAGCTGAAAAGATATCCAAAGAAGAATTTGATGCTAAAAAACTTTTAGTAATCAGTGCAGTAGGTACAAGAGAATATTATCAAAAATTAGGGTATTCGTTATATGGGCCATACATGTCCAAGACATTGAATTAGAGAGAAAATGACAGAGCAAGAAATTATCGGAAAAGGAACATGGATTGATAAATTAGCTTCAGAACTAATTGAAAGGGAAAAAGCCCTAGGAAGAAACACAGATCTACTCAGAGTAGAAAGCGGACTAGGAGCTTCAGGGATTCCACATATTGGAAGTTTAGGGGATGCAGTAAGAGCATACGGGGTCAAACTAGCATTAGAAAATTTAGGATACAAATCAGAATTAATTGCATATTCAGATGATCTTGACGGATTAAGAAAAATTCCAGAAGGAATGCAAGAGTTTGGTTTAAAAGAACACATTGCTAAACCAGTATCATTAATTCCAGATCCTTATGGATGTCATGACTCTTACGGAATGCACATGAGCAGTATTCTATTAGATGGTTTAGACAAAGTAGGAATAAAATATGAATTTAGAAGAGCAGTTGACACTTACAAACAAGGATTACTAAAAGAGCAAATCCACACAATTCTACAAAACAGTGCAAAAATAGGAGATAAAATTTCAGAACTTGTAGGACAAGAAAAATATCAAAAATATCTACCATATTTTCCAGTTTGTGCAAATTGTAATCGCCTCTATACAGCAGAATCTACTGAATACATTGCAGATGAGAAGAAAGTAAAGTACACTTGTCATGATACAGAAATTGGCTCAAAAATAGTCAAAGGTTGTGGCCACATAGGAGAGGCAGACATCGGTAAAGACCTTGGAAAACTAGCCTGGAAAGTAGAATTTGCAGCAAGATGGAAAGCATTTGACATTAGATTTGAAGCATATGGTAAAGACATCATGGACTCAGTCAAAGTAAATGATTGGGTTGCAGATGAAATTTTAGAATTCCCGCATCCGCATCATGTAAAATATGAAATGTTTCTAGACAAAGGTGGAAAGAAGATTTCAAAATCATTAGGAAATGTAATTACTGCACAGAAATGGTTAGAGTTCGGTAGTCCAAAATCAATTCTATTATTATTATACAAAAGAATTACAGGTGCAAGAGAATTAGGATTTGATGACATTCCAGGACTGATGGCAGAATACAATGAACTAGAAGACATCTACTTTGGACGAATCAAAGTGGATAACCAAGCAAAATTAACAAAATCTAAAGGATTGTACGAATATGTAAATCTCCTAAACCCCCCAAAACAATCAAGCACACATGTTAACTATAGACTAGTAGTTGAATTAGCAAAAATATTCAAAGAAAACAGAAGTGAGCGAGTAATGAAAAAATTATTAGATTACGGAGTAATTAAAAATCCAGAACCAGAAGTAGAGAAACTCATAGAACTTGCAGGAAACTATTCAAACGAATTTGACGAACAAGAAAAAACAGAAGTTGATTTAGATGACACTGCAAAAAAGGCCTTGAAATTACTTGTAGAAGCATTAGACGGAGATGAAGAATTAGAAGATATTCAAAATACAATATATCAAATTGCAAAATCAAATGATGTTCAACCAAAAGATTTCTTTAAAATATTATATCAAATCATACTTGGAACTTCCAGAGGTCCTAAAATCGGACCATTCATTTCAGACATTGGACGAAAACAAGTAGCAAAAACACTTTCAGAGTATGTTTAACCATGGTTCACGGAGAACATAACAAATCAAAAAACAGTGGAGGATTTGCACTAATCATTCTAGGGGCATTATTACTAATTATAGGGCCACAAGAAGCAATTGTTCCAGCAAGCTTCAGCGTAATTGCGTGGGTTGGAGGGATAGTTATTGGAGGTATTGGATTTTATCTTAAATTCTTCAGATGGAAAATCAAACAAGGATAAGAAAGGTTCATCTTTTGGAAAAATTAGGATAGAAATATGGGATTTTTTGGTAAAAAGAAAGTAGAAGAGACATTAAAAGAAAATGAAGAGTCAACTCTCAAAACTGAACTTGAATTAGAAATTGAAAAATTACAAAAAGAAATTGATGAAAAACAAGTAGAATTAGATGAAATTACTCAAAGAATTACCACAGTAAAAGAAGAATACAATTCAACAGTGGGAAGATTGATGCTAGTAAAAAAAGAATTTAATCAAAAAAAGATGGAGTTAGACATCATTCAGCGTGAATATAAAGAAACTAGAGAGAGGGCCAAAAAATCAGAATTAATTAAAGATTCAAAATCAGTTGAAGAATTCAACAAGACAAAAGGAGAGCATTCAAAAATAAAAGAAGAATTAGATGAATTTACAAAAAAACATGATGAAATTAAAGAACAAATTGAACAAGAACAAGCTACACTACATAATATCAAAAAACAACAAGTAGAAGTTGAAAAAGAACTAGACGAGGCAAACTCTAGACTATACAATGCAAAATCAGAATTAGATAAAAAAGATACTTTTGAGGACACCAGTATTCTTACTCCTTCTGAGAAAAAATTCATTGGAATAGATAATGAAAGTCAAAAAAGTTCAGCAGGAATTATAGAGGCTGCAAGTGCAGTAGTAGGTGCATTAAAGTCAAAACTCAACACAGCACAAAAAGAATTAGAAACAGTTCAAACATTATTAGAAAAAGAAAGAGAAGCACATGAGAATACAAAAAAAGATTTAGAAAATCTTAAACAAACTACACAGTCACTTGATAAATCATAGAGTGGCAAAATACTTTTGCCATTTTAATTTAATTTCATCTTCAGAAATTCCAAGATCATACAAAGGAGAAATTACCTCAGCAACATTTGATACGTCAACTAGCACGATTGAGTTTATTGGACTCTTAATTCCGTTTTTCCTATAATGATTCAATATTTCGTGGTACAGAGTGTCATCTTCAAGAATTCTAGCCTTACCTTGAAACAAGTATCCTTTACGAATAAGAGGATCAATTACATTGATTTCCACATTAGAATTACAATTTAGATTCTTCATAGTATCAGGTGAACGAATATCTGCAAATGCTAATGTTTCAGCAGTCCATCCAATGATGGTTCCTTTTGGAGAAATGTTGGGCTTTCCGTCAGGTGAGACAGTTGCAACATATCCTAGTTTTTGTGAATTTAGAAAATCCTTAATTTCTTCAGTTATCACAAATAATATTTTAAAATTGAATGTATTTAATTTTCACACTATCGCATGAATTCAGCCATCTCGATTGAGAAGAAGAAGAATGCGATTCCACCACCAATAATTGCAACCCAGGCTGCAATTTGTTTAATTTTTGACATTTGAAAAGAATTTTTCAAACTTACTATTGAATCTAATTGCCCATCTTAGACAATTATAATTAGATAGATTAAGAGAATACAGTGTGGCAAGCATCAAGGATATCGGGAAATTCTTTTTATTCATATTTACAGGATTAATCGCCATAATTGTAGGTTCGTTCATGGTTCGAGGTACGATGCACATGTGGGATAATCCAGAAGAGAATAAAAAGGACGAAAAGAAAAAGGACTAAAATGCAAGTTCTCCAATAAAGAATCAAGTTGTTTCAAGATTCAACAATTAGAAAATCATTAGATCAATACATTCAAAGAAGAATTCAAGAAATTCCTACTGAAATTAAACAAACATTTCCAGCAATCAAGCAAATTTGGAAGTGTAAAGATGAAGCAGATTTTCTCTACGGATACTATGTAGGAAAAATTGAAGAAGGATCCCTGCATTATTTGCTCAAAGCAACTAGAGCATCAGCTGGAGGATATGTAGATACTTTTGAAATACGAGGAATCATTGAAACTCACAAAAAATACTTGCAAGATACAATAGAATTAGCAATCAATTAGTGAAGTAGAAATAGAACATCGATTTAGTAAAGATATGGTGGGACCACAAGATGGCGGATTTGGATTTGATCAATCTAAAAAATATACCAGTGTAGAGAACCTCGAAGAGATTTGTGTACAATGTCAAGCAGGTCAGCATAAAAAATGCCTAAAGAAATCAAAAGAGCAGGAAGTTTGTGAATGCGAACACTGTATGATTTACGGTTAATGATTTTGAGAAGTTTTTAATTTATTTTCTAAAAATTAAAGAGTAGATAATTTATTTTCCAATTCCTGAATTTTTTTTTGGTATGAATCAGAAATATTTTGGGCAAATTCTTTGTGTGCTGAAACAATAGCATTCAATGCTTCTTTGTATTCTAAATGTCCTTTCTTCAAAACATCACAAGATTCAAGAGAAGTAATGTGTCCAGTGACAGTTGCAATGGCACCTTTTTGATTAAATTTCACTATACCACCAAAGGCCTCAATTAGCATGAATGCCGATTCTGCTTTGCACTTGTAAGTAACTCTGCCAGTCTCAGTGTTGAATAACTGGGTTATACCGCCTGGTTTTCTAGTTACAATAACTGTCATGGTATGAGTGAAAATAATGCAGTATTAATTATTTTAGAAAACTATGCTGCAGTATCAGCTGGTGCTGTAGCCTCTGCTGCAAGAAACTTGTCAATCTCGTTTATTCCTAATTTGTCTCTGCCAAGAAGATCAAACTTTTGTAAAATTGTTTCAAACTTTGTTTCTTCTTGTACTTGTTCGTTAACAAACCATTCTAGAAATACATAGGTAGAATGGTCTTTTTCTTTTTGTGCAATCTCCACCATGTTATGAATGGCTTTAGTTACGGCTTGTTCACTTTTTAGCGCAGTCTCGATTAACACCTCAAGGGATTTGTAAGAACTGATTGTGGCTCGGGTTGCAGGAATTGTTGCAAGGGTTCCAAGGGAATTAAGATAATGAACTATTTTGAGCATGTGAGTTCTTTCTTCATCAGACTGTACGTAAAAGTAATTTGCAGCCCCTTGATATCCAGTTACTTCACACCAGGATGCCATTGCAAGATAATTGTTAGATGCAGAGGCTTCAAGTGTAACTTGATCATTTAGTGCTTTTTTCATAGTAGTGGAAAGTTTCATGATTGTAATATTGCATGTTTTTTGTATTAAAAAAACTTGCTAAAATTCCACATTATGGGGTTTCAAGAGAAACACCTACACATGAAAAATTGACCATATCACGAATTTCACTATATTGTAGACCAGAATACGAATAGATGAGTGTGGTATTGTGAATTTAAATGATTTTCAATTGAGAGGGTTAAATTTTAGAACGATAAAGACAATTGCAAATCCACTTAAGAAAATAATTCCTGCAAAACTAAGAATTTTCAATAAAATAGATGGTTGATGCTCTTTCTCAAGATGTTTTCCTGTGACCAATCTAAAATTAAAAATTGCAATAATAGGTGCAATTACAAATGACAAGACAGTTGCAAAATCTACCAACTCTTTCAAATTATCTTGAAATTGTGAAATAATTACAAACGAACCAATAGATAGAATAATTATAAAAAAAACATAAAATGTTCTGAATTTTGTGCGTATTTTATCCTCTTTAGTAAAAATCAGTTCGACTGTTCGTTGTAATGATCTTGAATATCCATCAAAAACTGCAAGAATGGTTCCAAACATCACAGTAAATGCAGATGCTGCAATTATGATGTAACTCCAATCACCAATTGTTTCAGTGTATAGGGTTACAACTTTGTGTGCAAAAAGAGAATTATTGTTAGGGAGTTCTTCGCCTGAACCGTAAAAAATGAATGCGCCTAATGCAACAAACATTATTGCAAGCACTCCAGTTACAAGATAAGCCAAACGAAATTCAAAAAGAGTTTCTTTTAGTGTTGGTTTGTAGTTTGTTTGTTTCATTCTCTCCAAAGTCCATAAACTATTCCAGCTGGAAAGATCCACAGCTGTTGGCATCCACCCCATTAATGCAAGTAAGAAAAAGATTCCAGAGATTTCCCACAGTTCTTTAGGTTGAAAACCCTGTACTTGTTCAACAGGTCCATTATACATTGCAAACAAAAATGCAGATACAGTAGAAACTAGTAAAACAATTGCAATTATCTTAATCATGCTATCTAACACATTGTATTTGCCAACAGCCAAAATTGAAATACAAATTGCAAACAATATCACCACAGTCCATTCACCAAGAAAATCAACTCCAAAAAGATTTTCAAAAAATCCAGCAGTTACAAATCCAACCGCTCCTGTTACAAAAAACATGGATGAAATTGTTAGTAAAAAGTACAACCACAGTGCAGGTTTGCCAAGTTTCTTGTAACCATCAATGATGCTTGTTTGTGTAGAGTTTGCATAACGAGAACCATACTCAAAGAAAGGGTATTTCAGTAATGTGACTAAAATCACAAATCCTAAAATCATCAAGCCAAAATCAGCTCCTGCTCTAGTGGACTGTACTAGGTGAGATACGCCTATTGCAGTGCATGCAAATAATATTCCAGGTCCAGCAGTCTTTGAAAAACGAGAAAATTTTGAGATCACATCAATCAAATATAATTTAAAATTGTAGAATATAACCTAAAATTGATACAAAATGTTATTTCGAGATTAAGTTTAATAGTAATTTCATTTTAGTTTTCAATATGCTATTTGGAGTCTTTGCTGTACATAGTCCAGAATCATGTCCAATAAACAATGAAAAAAGCAAAAAAATATTCATGAAACTTCAAGAAAACATGGAACATGAAATGGAAAAATACAATATTAATGAAATTGTAGAATTCTACATGTCAGTTTTAGAGCATGAATGGATAATAATATTGGATGCAGTTCATGCACATGACATTGAAAAGCTTTGCATAGATGTAGGGATTTCATCGTTAAGTACGGTCAAAATAGTTCCTATGAATTTATACAAAGATACACTCAAAAAGTTTCAAGAAAATCAAGAGTAATTGTATTATTTTTTATACAGAAAACAATCAGATGTATGATCATTTACCATCCCTACTGCCTGCATCAAGGCATAACAAATTGTAGGGCCTACAAAATTAAAACCCCGTTTTTTAAGATCTTTGCTTAATTTTTCTGAAATATCACTAGTTGCAGGTAATTCAGAGTGTTTTTTGAATTTGTTTTTGATGGGTTTGTGATTTACAAATCCCCACAGGTATTTGTCAAAAGTTCCAAATTCATCCTGAATTTTTAAGAATGATTTTGCATTGTTTATTGCAGAATTAATTTTTAGTTTATTTCGAATAATAGATTCATCCTGGAGTAGTTTCTCTACTTTTTTTTGAGTATATTTTGAGACCTTTTTAGCATCAAAGTTAGAAAATGCCTCCCTATAGCCTTCTCGTCTGTTAAGAATTGTAGTCCAGGACAGACCAGCTTGTGCCCCCTCCAAAATTAGAAATTCAAATAATATTTTATCATCATGTTGAGGCGTTCCCCATTCATTATCATGGTATGTGGTGTTAGGTTCATCTTTTGCCCACTCACATCGCTTTTTCATAGTTTGGTTTATCATATGATTCAAAATAACAGTTACCAAAGAGACATCATGAAATTAAATCCGCAATTATTACAAATCAATAGAAGCTTTCTAATTTGTTTTATAATTTCTGCATCATTATCAGCAGTTGCTGCACAGTTACTAGGTGATCAAGAGAATTACCTCAATACAACATTTACAATAATTATCGGATACATCATTTACTTTGGAATATTTTCAGTCTTATTTTATTGGGATAACAAGGATAGATACAAATCCATGAAGTCAAATTTAATTAAAAAAGAATTACTAACTTTGATTTCATCATTTGGAGTAGGTGAAATTATTTATCTTGGAATAAGATGGCCCACACTATACTATTTTCTTGAAATTGGAATAGAGCCATACTTGGCATCATTAATTTCAGAGATTATTGCTACAGGATGTTACATGGCATCAGTTACAGTTTTTCTTAGAAAGACTAAAACTTTCTAGTTATTTTGCCAACTGTGTTACTAGATCAGTGGATGTAATTATTCCAACCACTTTACCGTTTTCAGTAACTGCTAATTTTCTAATTTTTTTACTAGTCATTCTTTGAGCAGCTGTTGAAATGGGTTCATTATGATTTATCGTAATTAATGGAGAAGACATTATTTTTTCTACAGGAGTGTCAAAAGGAAGATTCTTTGCTGCAATTTTTGTTGCAAAATCTCTATCTGTAACAATGCCCACAGGATTAGAATTATCCTGAACCAATATTGCCCCAATGCCCCCCTGCTCCATCATTTTTGCTACCTGCAATGCGGTAGTAGAGAGATTTACAGTAATCAAGGCTCTAGTCATTACATCTTGAATTAAGATTGAAGAATTGAAATCATCGCGACTCATTATTTATTTAAAAAATTATAATATTTAAGATATTCATAAATGATTAACTTTGCTTTTAAACTATTTTAGATTAGATTCCAAAAAGGATATGGTTTGAGCCCACGCATCTTTTGATTCCTCAGGAGCATATCGTTCTCCAGAAGGATTTGCAAAGGCATGATCAACGCCAGGATAAATGTGAATTTGATTATCAACATCCAATTTGTTTAATGCCAATTCAAATTCCATTACAGTTTCAACAGGGATTCCTTTGTCTAATTCAGCAAATATTCCAAGTATTGGCCATTGAATTGAAGATAGTGTTTCAGAGTCAGTTACTAATGAACCATAATAGATTACAGTTGCATCCATGTCATTATTGTTTAATGCAAGACTAAGGGATTGTCCACCACCAAAACACCAACCAACAGAGCCAATCTTATCTACAGAGTAATCATTACGTAGTAAAGATACAGCAGAATTCATGTTTTGTTTTCCATATTCAGAATCAAATTTTGTAATTAGTTCTCTAGCTTGATCAGATGTTGTAGCTACTTTTCCACCATAAAGATCAACAGCTAAAACAACATATCCATGAGATGCAAGATTGTCTGCCATCTCTTTGACGTTATCATTTAATCCCCACCATTCATGAATCATTACAACTCCAGGGTAATCTCCATCAATAGTCGGTTTTGTCAAATAACCAGATACGTCTTCAAAATAAGTTACAGTTTCAGATGTTGTAAAATATTCTCCAAGTGCAAATATTTTAGAATTATTGTCTTCATTTTTGTAATCAGGTAAAATATGAATTGCCCAACCTCTTGTAATTAATTTTTCAACACTAGAGAAATTAACACATGCAGGTAATCCATTTGATTGTTTTAGCACTAATGCTTTTCCTTCTGTACATGTAATGTTAGAAGGATCAGTGCCTTGAGAAATTTGTTTTAGAGGAGGAGGAAAATAGGCAATGGATGTAAAAATAGATGGATTATCATTTAATTTAATTTCGTCACACAATTTGTATCCACATGCTTTGTCAGACAGTACCATCCAACTAGATTTTCCTTCAGCCTGAGTGGCATCAATGAAAGGTAAACTTGTTAAAAATAATGCAGAGGTAATTACTAGAAAAATACCTACTTGCAGATTAGTAAAATCCATATTCTAAATTTTAGATAGGATTTTTTTCTTTTTCTCTTGGAATTCTTTATGGGTGATAATTCCTGCCTTTTGTAAATCTCCAAGTTTTTTTAACAAATCAAGATTTTTACTTGGTGAGGATTTTAGATTCTTTCCAGATTTTATTGCAGATTTTGTTTTCTTTTTTAATTTAGAACCTAAAATACTACCCCGAGCGGCAATTTTTTCACTGATATCGTAGCCTTTTTTCTTTGCATGTTTGATAATCTCTTCAGATTTCTGTCTAGTAACATCATCAATTATTTTATGTTTTTTTGCCATTGAACCTAATTCACGAGTTTTCTTTTTTGCAAGACGTGATTGGAATTTAAGATCTTTAATAATTTCATTTTTTGTTTTTCGTTTAAATCGTCTAGTATATTCTTCAATGACTAATACAGGAAATGGACTATATTCTACATCAAGATAATATTTGATTATAGTATCATCAGGTAATTTTTTCAGATATTCTTTGATGGATTTTTCTGATTTTAAGTTCATGCTTTTTATTCATTGTTTACTCATAAAAAGATTCAAAATTCACCATGAATAAATTTTAGAAGGTATTTTGACGTTTCAAAATCTATTTTTCAATTACATGTTGATCTAAAATACCGATACATTCGTTTAATACAAAATTGTTAGAGATTGCCTCCGTTTCAGGTAGATTAAACTCTCCAATTAGCTGTTGATCACATTCTACCAAATCATTGTGGTATGTAGTACATGCTGAATGTATTAATCGCCAATAATAATATCCTTTATTCATCTCATTTTGAATTTGTTCATGTTCTAAAGTCAAGATTCTAGAGAGTTTTTCATAATCGGTTCTATAATTATCAAATTTGTCCTTGATGATTGAAGGTAATTCTAAATACCAATCGCGCCCCTCGTTTGTTTTCTCCACATTGTGAATTTTTTGTAGTTGGTAAGCAACAGAACTCATAAAAATATCTAAGACGTCATTTTTTTCAAGTAATTCCATCAATACAGGATTTATCATGTTTTCATTAAGAAATCTCCAAATTAATTAGTATCGTAAGATAATCAATCTTGATTTTTGTAATAAAGTTGGATTACTTTATCAACGATCATATCAGTATTGCAATCTTTTTCAGTACTTACAAGAAGCAAGTAATCATCACCAAGATAAAATGAAAAACGTTTAATCGTATCATATTCTGCCAAGGTGTATTTTGTTTTACCGAGCCATTTTGACATGTCTTTTCTAGATTTCCAATCAAGTGTTGAAAGATTGACAAGCTCATGTGATGCACGCTCTGAGAGTAAGCTTTCTACACCTTCCCGCATACCACCACCAACTTTAACTGACCATTCATCATATACTGTGGCAAATCGAATTTTAGGATCTGCATCTAAAATTTGTGAGCAAAATTTTTCATAATCCAATGATTATTGAAGGTATTAGGAATTATTAGAGTTTTAAAGATCAGTATTATAATAGCGGACCCGATCGGATTCGAACCGACGACCTATTGCTCCGCAAGCAATCGCACTATCCAAGCTATGCAACGAGTCCAAAAAGTTTTGGAAATTTACGCTTAATGTGGATTACTATTATCTAGATTCTGCAAAAATGTACTGAACCTCATCAGATTCATGAAAAGTCCAGGCAGCAGGTAATGAAATATTTTGAATATATTTTAGATTGTTTTTTTCAATCAATGTACCCCATCCAGCCTCATTTTTAGGATCAGGTGAATATTTTTTAGATAAAGTTCCAGCAAAGACCCAACCAGAATTTTGTTTTAGATTAGAAATTGAATTTATTTTATCCAACACCCCAGTTGCAAGAAAAGTTCCACCCATTTGTGCTAATCCTCCAATGAAAAATATAGGTCGTGAAAGATTCAATGAAGGATAATCAAAAGTAACAGCATCTGTACAATGTGGATTAAAGTTTAGTTTAGAGGTTAGAAGATTTTGTAATTCCACTAGCAGGTCATCAATTTCTAAACTGTGTGACTCCATACCCAAAACTTTTGCACAGTATGCTATTCTTCCATCACCTGAACCAATATCAATTACTTCAGAATATCCCAATTCCTTGGCAAACATCGCTCCAATATATCCAGACATAATCCATGTAGGAGAAAAAGGTGCTTTGCTTGAACCGTGTTGGATGCTGTTTAGCCAATATTTGTTAATGTCTCCCTCATACACGATACAATCAACTGATCCAATTTTTTTCTCAAATGAATTATAGTAGATAGGATTTGTTGTTGCAAATTCATGTAACAAATCTAAATGCGATTCTTCAATTGGAAATAATTCTGATTTTGATTTTGGAATAAATTCTTGAATCTGGCTATTTCCGTCATAGACTTTAACAAATTCTTTTTTTAGTTTAACTAAATTTTTTGCAATATCACTAATCATGAGAAATTCCATTCTCATATTGTTCAACGAATTCTTTAGTACTCATGGTTTGACGTAATTCTTCAAATAATTTAGCGTCAGATTCAATCTGTTCTTTTGATTTTTTACCAGAATTTCCAGATTGTAGATTTTTTGTCATTTCTTGAATTGATAAAGATATTTTTGCTAAAATTTTTGGATGGATGATAGAATCAAATTTTTCTGAAATCATTTTTTCAGTTTCTTGTATTTTTGACAATAATGATTTAGGCTCAGAATCAGCTTGTTCTTTGAGCATAGTAGCCATAGATGAGACATTCATTACTTGGTAGTATGTCTCCACAATTTCATGAATGTTCATATCGGTTTTGGAATTTGCAGTGTCAATTAGATTTTGTAGTTTTTTAGATTCAGAATCAAATATTTGAGAAATATCTTCAGAGGACGTCATATGTAAAAATTAAAAATTCAAATTTTTAAAAATGTTAGGATTATGCTTCTTTTTCTGCAGGTTTTGCATAGACATAGTTCATTATCAAGCCAGCAATGATTCCACCCAAAATTGGTGCTGCCCAGTATAACCAATGGAATTCCCAGAATCCAGAAATTAAAGCAGGACCAAATGTTCTTGCAGGATTAACTGATGCACCTGTTAATGGTACAGCAACTAAGTGAATAAGGAAAACCATTCCACCAATTGCAAGTCCTTGAATTCCAGGAGTTGCTTTTTTGTGAACTGCCACCATAAAGATTACAGTGACTAAGAAGAATGTCATAATTGCCTCTACTGCAAATCCAGAACCAATGCTGTTGTTGATTAAGTCACTTGGACCACCTTGTGTTCCAAAGTTTACTTTAGCGCCAAGTTCTGGCAATATTGCTGCAAGTGTTGCAGCTGCGGCTACTGCACCGATTAATTGTGAAATGATATATCCAGCACCATCTACAATCCCAATTCTTTTTGTAACCAGCATAGAAATTGTAACTGCAGGATTAATGTGAGCACCAGAAACATGTCCGAATGCATAAACCATCAAAGCAATGGCACCACCGTGTCCAAGAGAGATGAACAATACAGATTGTGTTGTTAATTCTTCACCAAATGCAGAAACTGCTAGAATTACTGAAAGTGGACCAAAGAATACTAAGCCATATGTTGCAATTGCTTCAGCAAGATATGCTCTCGGATTAACCATAAAGCTAAACCCTCGCGTATATCCATATAAAAGATTCGACCTGGATTTGTGATCTGTTGATCTCAAAAAGTAATTAATTATGGATTAATCCATTTGAGAACATATGATTTCTGAAGGCGATTCTGTTCCAAAATTTGTAGTAAATGACGCTAATGGTAATAAAGTAAAATCAAGTGATTTTAAAGGTAAAAAACACGCCATCTATTTCTACCCAAAGGATTTCACACCAGGGTGCACCACAGAGGCAGATGAGTTTTCCAAAGATTATAAAAAATTTCAAAAAGAGGGAATTGAAATCATAGGAGTTAGTCCAGACGATGTTGACTCTCATAAAAAATTCTGCGATAAAATGGGAATCAAATATCCACTATTGGCAGACATAGATAAAGAAATTTCAAACTTGTTTGGTGTTTGGGGTAAGAAGAAATTCATGGGTAGAGAATACATGGGAGTTATGAGAAGTACATTTCTTGTAGATGAAAAAGGGAAAATTTTCAAAATATATCCCAAAGTAAAACCTGCAGGACATTCTAAAGAAGTGTTAGAAGATTTTCTAAATTTAAAATAAAAATAAGTAAAGAAAAGATTGTTGAAAGATTAGAAACCTTTTGGCAAAGTGCCTCTAGATGCTTTTGGTGCTTCAGGTTCTGATTCTTGTTTTGGTTCAAATCCTTTTGGCAAAGTGCCTCGAGATGCCGTAGATCTAGATTTTGCTTCAGCTTCAAGTAATTCATCGAATGCCTTGTCTTCATCTATTCTTTGTTGTTCTATTCTTTGCAAATATTCTGCTTCATAGTCTGCAAGTTTTTCACCTCTAGACTTTCCATCATCTGTAGATGTAGACTGTTGTGGTGCTTGCTGTGTTTGCCCCATGCCCTTTGGTAGTGTACCTTTTTTAGGCTTTGGTGGTTCTGGTGTTGGAGTTTGTTTTGCTTGTGCGGCAACACCTTCAACTATCATATTGACTCCACTAAAACTTCCAAATGTTTTATCAGCAGGATGATGTGCGATTCTTGCT
>JABMOR010000108.1 GCA_013203245.1 Candidatus Nitrosopumilus sp. | reverse complement strand
TCTTTGATATGATCTCCTAAAACATCATTTAGCCTCATCATTCGCGAATAGTGACCACTTCCCCACGGATTGATGAATTCTCCTATTTTGAGCACAATATTAAACGAAATATGCCGTTTAAATTCTCAGTGATTCTCAATTGAATCTAAAATATCATGTACATTATTGAGACCAACATGAATTGTGATAGTTCTCTTTGTTTTTAGTGCCGATTCAACTTCTTTTTTTAAAAAAGTAGGAATTTCATTTGTAGTCATTGTGACCATTTTTTCCATTTTTTTGATATTTCTTTCTAATCCTATCTCTTTTGCTTCATCAAACAAACTCATATCAACTCCAGTTAACGGTAGAATGGGAATTTTCTTTTTTGCAAATACTAGTTTTAATGAATTGTCAATAAAATCTGAAGAATAAATCAACGGAGATAATGCTAATGACACACGATTGTTAGAATATTGTAATAATATTTCTAATATAGAATTTACATAAATTAAATAATTTTTAATTCCGTTAGGACTAATTTTTAGTTGTAAGAATTCAAGTTCAATTTTATCTTGGACTAGTCTTGGAATAATCTGATTAATTATTTTTGCAAGATTCATCAATTCTGATTTTTGTCTATAACAAACTATTATCTTTGTGTCATATCCTTGCTTGATTGTCTCATAACAAGAAACTGCAGAGATTTCATCATATACTGCACAAATGGTTTTCTGTTTTTGTGATTGATATGGAATACCTCCTTTACCCTTGTCTGAAAAAATACAGACATATGCATTATTTTTTGTTAGATATGTGTATAGTAACTTGTCAAAATTTTCATCTGTTCCTGGATGAGCACCTAATTTTACTTTTTTTTCTATAATGTTTGATGTTGCAGCAATTTCCACATCCTTTGTGACAAACCCTTTTGATATTCCTTCTACTTTTACTAGAAATTTTTCTCCTTTCAAGAGTAAATTACCACCAATGGATGTAATTTCAGAAACGATATTTCCAAAATCATTTTTTATTTGTTTTGCAATAGCTATTTTTTCAATTCCAAAAAGTAAATTAATTGTAGATGATGCAAAGACAGGATCATTTGCATCAACTAGAATTACATCTCCATCACGTTTAACAGATTTAAATTCTTGATTTTTAATTTTAAGAATTTTTTTAATATTTGAAATTAGTTCTGGAATTTTATTTTTTGAAAATATAGTTGGAAAAACTATAACATATGATATTTCATCCATCTTTTCTATTCTGAATTCTACTTGTTTATAATTTAGGATAGAACTTTAGGTAATCAATATAAAACAAATAATCCAAGTGAAAATGTGACAAAATTCACACAAGAACAAGTAGATGAATTAAACTCAAAAATTAAAACTGCTAGCGAGGCATTAGAATGGGTTTCAGATAACCTTCATCCTAAAGTTGCAAAAGCATCAAGCTTTGGTGCTGAAGATGCAGTAGTTATGGATATCATGCTAAAGATTAACCCAAAATTTCGATTTTTTACACTTGATACTGGACGATTACCACAAGAAACCTATGATATCATTGATGTTGTTAGCAAAAAGTACAATATTACAATCGAAGTTCTCTTTCCTGATACAAAAGAAGTCGAAGACATGGTTCGTGATAAAGGAGTGAATCTATTCTATGAAAGTATAGATAACAGAAAACTCTGCTGTGAAATTCGTAAAGTACACCCAATGAACAAAATACTGAGTACTTTGGATGGCTGGATTACTGGACTAAGACGTGATCAGACCAAAAATCGTGAAAACGTTACAATCTTTCAACTAGATTATAGTCATGGTGGAATTTTAAAAATAAATCCAATTGTTAATTGGACTTGGGATCAAATTCAAGAATATATTAAAAAAAATAATCTGCCCTACAACAGTTTACTCGACAAAGGCTTTCCAAGCATTGGATGTGAGCCATGTACTAGAGCAATAAAACCTGGAGAAGATATTCGAGCAGGCAGATGGTGGTGGGAACAAGAAGGAAATAAAGAGTGTGGCCTTCATATAGACCCTTGATGGAGAATTTATCATGTCAGAAAACTATTCAATTAAACCACATGGTGGAGTTTTAGTAAACAGAATTAATAAAATTGATCCAACTGGATTATTTTCAATTACAATTAGTGAAGATCTTGCAAATGATGTTGAAAACATTGCAGATGGAATTTTTAGTCCGTTAGAGGGATTTTTAGGACAACAAGACTTTGAAAGTGTCATTTCACGTGGAAGACTAGTTAATGATTTAGCCTGGACCATTCCAATTATACTTGATGTAGATTCAGAAACTGCATCTAAAATGAAAGAAGCAGGAGATGTTTTATTAAAAAATCCAGATGGAACTGGAGTTGCAGTATTACATGTTGAGGAAACATTTTCTTTTGATAAAGAAAAAGCAGCTCAAGGAGTCTATGGAACTAATGATTCATCACATCCAGGAGTTGCATATACAATGTCAATGAAAGATTATTTGGTTGGCGGAAAAATTGATTACATTCAAAGACCAAATGACACTGAAATTAGAAAAAATAGACTAACACCAACTCAAACACGAGAATCCTTTGCTAAAGCAGGATGGAAGACCATCTGTGCATTTCAGACTAGAAATCCACCACATGTAGCACACGAAATGCTACAAAAAACATCAATTACCACACGTGATGGAGTATTTGTAAACCCAGTAATTGGAAAGAAAAAATCTGGTGATTTTGTAGATGAAGTAATTGTAAAATGCTATGAAACTATGATAAAATTATACTATCCAGAAAACAGATGTAAACTTGGAACATTACATACACAAATGAAGTATGCAGGTCCAAAAGAGGCAATCCATCATGCAATCATGAGACAAAACTATGGTTGTACTCATATCATTATAGGACGAGACCATGCAGGTGTTGGAAAGTTCTATGATCCAATGGCTGCACAAAAAATATTTGATGATTATCCAGAGTTAGAAATTTCTCCAGTATTCTTCCCTCCATTCTTCTATTGTAAGAAATGTCTAACATACACAACTCCAAAAGCATGTCCACATGGTGATGATGTTAAAGAACAAATTAGTGGAACTGCACTAAGAGAAATGATTCAAAATGGTCAGGCACCATCAGAATTTATTCTAAGACCAGAAGTAGCTAAAGTAATCTTAGAACATCCAAAACCATTTGTTGATTAGACTTTTATTCAATCAAATTTGTTATAGCTTGTGAAGTACCTCTTTA
>JABMOR010000016.1 GCA_013203245.1 Candidatus Nitrosopumilus sp. | reverse complement strand
GATCCTAATGATGCTGATGTATGGAATAACAAAGGTGATTCACTGGATTCTCTTGGTAAATACGAGGAAGCAATTACATCATATGATAAAGCAATAGAGATTGATCCTAATGATGCTGATGTATGGAATAACAAAGGCGATTCAATGGATTCTCTTGGTAACAATGATGAGGCAAAGAAATGTTATGACAAATCTAAAGAATTGGGACACAGTAGTTGATAAGATGAATACTAAGACTTGTGAATACTATTGAGATATAATTTTGCGATAAGTATGCCCACATAAATTACAAGAAATTCTGATCGACTTGACAGATGCTCTTCCTACTCGAAATCTAGAATTTATTCCAGGCGCAATGAATGATTTACATTTTTTACAAAATACCATACTAAGATAATATGGCATTCGAATTTTGTGTCTAGTACTAATTCTCCGTGCAAGAAAAGCTTGTCTCTGAGAAAGTTCAGGGTTTTCTCTTGCATTCGTAATTGCATTTTCAATGAGAATTTGCATTCTCTCCATTGCAATTTTTCTTACAGCCTGTTTCACAGTATAATCTAAAATTACACCTAAAAATTGGTTCTCATAAAGATTGAAAAGTGCAGTCAGCGGGATTCGGACCCGCGTCACAGGGTTGGAAACCCCGAATACTAACCAGGCTATACTATGACTGCAATAAATTGAAAATTTTATTTCCTACATAAAAATGGTTTTTTCGTACTCGTAGAGCATTCTGGCAACCACAACATGTCCTTCAAATGATTCATCACCAACAGAATAAAGATCTGTTATTTTTGTTTCAACTGAATCAGAGAAATGTCCCTTTTGGAATCCTCCAACAACAATACATGTATCATCAGTGATCTCCTTTGCAATTTTTTCATACGTACTCTTAGTACCTTTTGTAGAAAAACCAAATACTTTTGATGGATTTATCTCATCAAGTAGTTCAGAAAATGTTTTTTCTTCAATTTTCAATAAAACATCGTCATTGGTTGTAATTTCTTTTTCTTGATACAATTTCTCTATAACTCCTTCAAATCTATGATATGATTTAGGAATATGAACATTTTTTCCAAAAGATATTACTTTATCATCAAGGGTATGAACATAAAGTTTAATTTTATTTTGAAGGTATAATGGAATGGTTGTAGCTTCAAGTATTGAAAAATGTACTAGATCTGGTCTTCCTCTTTTCATTTCATTTTCAATTCCTTTCATAGCTGCAAAATGCCATGAATTATCTAGTAAGATTTCTGATGGATATTTTCCTAGTTTTCTTGCATGTGAAATTACTGATGGGTGATGTTCTAATTCAGATGGAACTAACTCTAATGAGGATTCAGATAAAATTAAAGAAATCATTTTAGTTCATCATTTCAATTTGCTTCTTAAATTCATTCCAACTTGATTTAGGATTGCCATCGTTGTTGATCATACCTGCACTACAAATGTAATGACTTAATCTCTCTACTACATGTTCGCTAGTTCCCAAACCAGAACCCCCAATTGTAAGAGTATCATCTCCAATTATCGGAGCTTCAACTATACATGTTCCTTCAGGACGGTCATATTGTCTATACCAAGTAAAAAATTCTATTTGAGATTCATTTTCAGTGTAAAATTCAAAGGATTTTTTTAGAAATTCTGTTTGTGCAGTTTCATTTCCTCCAACAAAATCAGAAGTGCTCCAACTAATTTCAAAAACTCCCACTTTTTTGTCACCTGCCAAATCAAATATCTGTTGTAATTCTTCTTTTGCTTGTTGTGGAGTTTTTACAATATCATTTAATGTATCAACTGGAGAATATGAAAAAGCAATAAAATCACCAATAGATAATTCAGTTACGATATATCGTAGATTTTTATTTAAAACTTGATCTAACGCAAATGCGTTTCCTATTTTTACATCAGGGTGTTTTGATTTAATTTTATCATATACACCATTGAATAGTTCTTTGTAGACAGGAATATTTTGTTCATTAAAACGAAATTGTAATTCTGTTTGTCCCGCAAGAATTACAGTATCTACAATATCATACCTTGACAATATTTCATCAAGTACACTAACAACTCTATCTTCACCTATAGAATTGATAGATGGATTTCCAATCCAATTGGGGAAAGGCCCAAGTGTTTCACCATTGATTATAGAAAAGTATAGAGTAACTTTGAGATTATTTTTTTCATTTAGGCCCATCAAAATATCTGATTGTTGCCAATCAAATTCCCCACGTACTGGTTCAACTAAATTCCAAAAAAGATAGACATTACTTCTTCCAATTCCAGAATCAGATGCTTGGGAATAAACAGTATCTAATTCTTGTAAGGTAGTTGATTGGTTGGGTGAATTAATTACAAGACCAATTTTTTCATTTGTCTGTTGAGGTGAAATAGTATTAGTAGAAATGCTCAAACCCAATGCAATTGTAGCAATGACAATTCCTATGCCTACAATTATGCCTAGGAATTTTTTATCCATGTAGGTTCAAAAAGAAAAGAAAGTAAAAGAGTTGTGATTCTGTTGATTATCCAGAAGTACAACCACTGTAGCCACATTCAATACACATACTACAACCCTCTACAAAGACTAGAGTGTTTTTACATGTTGGACATAGACGATCTTCAGAAACCTGTTCTTGAATTTTAGGTTCAATTTTGATTTCTTCATCATGAACTTTTAATGCTAATGAAGCACCAACTTGAGATTTAATGTATGGATTTGTGATATTTCCATTAACAAATGCTGTCATGTACTCACTTGGTGTTACCTCAAATGTCTTTGTTGCATTCTCACTTGTCATGTGAAGAACTTGTTTGTGTCTTGAACCATCACGATATACAGTCATTCCTTTTAGACCAATTTCGTGTGCTAACAGATATGCAGATTTGACATCATCAACTGTTACATCATAAGGCATGTTGATTGTTTTTGCAATTGCATTTCCAATCCAATCTTGCCATACACCTTGAGCCATTAGATGATCAGCCCAATGGATATCCATTGCTGTAACAAAGACATCTTGCATCCATTGTGGAATTTCTTCCAATCCTTTCACTGAACCATAGTTATCTGCAATCTTTTCAAGAATCTCATCTGAGTAGAGACCTTCTTCTTTGAGGGCGTCTTCAAGAATCTTGTTTGTATAGAAGAATCTTCCAACAGTAACTCTCTTTTCAAACACTAAAGCAAATGCAGGTTCCATTCCGTTTGAACAGTCTGCAATCATAGATAGTGTTCCAGTTGGTGCTACTGTGGTAGTTAAGACATTTCTAATACCATGTTTTTTGATTTCTTCAATGAGTGGCTCCCATTCATACGAATGAGATTCTTTTGATTTCTCATAGTAGCCAGATATTGGAATCTTTCCTTCAGGATATTCTGTCTTTGCGCAAAGTGTGAATTCACCACGAGATCTTGAAAGTGAAACACTTTCTTCCATAGAATAGTATGTTAGGGCTTCAGAGAGTTTTGATTGAAGTTCATATCCTTCTTGAGAATTATATGGGATTTTCAATCTGTACAACAAATCAGCTACTCCCATCACTCCAAGTCCAATTCTTCTAGACTCTTTTGAGGCTACACTAATTTCTGGTACTGGATAATTATTGACATCAATAATGTTATCCAAGAATCTTGTTGTCTTTCTGATAATCTCTTCATATCCTTGCCAATCAAATTCATAGGATCCATCTGCTTGTCTTTTTGCAAGATTTACTAGATTGATAGAACCCAAGTTACATGATTCGTATGGATAGAGACTTTGTTCGCCGCATGGATTTGTAGCTCTAAGTGGTGCTTTTCTTGCTTTAGCAAATACATTGTATTTGTTAATTTGATCAAAGAAGATCAAACCAGGTTCTGCACTCTTCCATGCAGATAATGCAATTAGATCAATTAGTTGATGTGCATTGATTTCTTTTACAGGTTTTCTGTCACGTGGACTACGTAAAACATAGTTACCATCAGTAGTATTAACAAGTGCATTCCAAAAGTCTTCCCAGATTCCAACACTTACATTGAAATTTTCTAGAACACCTGGTTCTGTTTTGTTTGTAATGAATTTTTCAACATCAGGATGCCATGCTTCAATGATTCCCATGTTTGCACCACGTCTTTTACCACCTTGTTTTACAACTTCAGTGACAGTATTGATGATATTCATGAAAGATACTGGGCCAGATGCAACACCAGAAGTTGATGCTACAATGTCACCTTCTTCACGAAGATTAGAGTAGTTGATTCCAACTCCACCACCGGACTTGAAGATTAATGCTGCATCAGAAGTAGTTTTCATGATTTCTTCCATGCCATCATCCATACCAAGTACAAAGCATGCTGAAAGTTGTCCTAGTCTTCCACCAGCATTCATCATGGTTGGTGAATTTGGTAGGAAATCTTGTCCAGTCATCATTGTAAAGTATTCAGTGATTTTATCTGCATAACTTTCGAGTTTTTTTCCGGCTAGTAATGTCAATAGATCTTTGAAACTTATTTTCATCTGACCTTTGTTTGCAAGGGTCACATAGTGAGTGATTAAAGATCTAAAATGCCATTTATTGAAGAAATAATCTCCAACTTTGAATTTATAATCAAAAGCATCTAGTTTTTCAAGATAAGATTTTGCTTCATCTACATCCTGTTTATTATTTCCAGATTTGTCAAAAATTTGTGAATCATATAGCATATCACCAATTCCGACTAGAATTGCGACTCTTTCAAACATTTGAGTTGGTGATTCAATAATCTCACTTTTTCCATTTCTGAAAAGATATCTTGAGGCTAATACTCTCAGACAGTTCAAATCAAATTTTTTGGAGACTGGATCAAGGACTTTAAGATTTAAAACCTTCATTTTTTCGTCTCTTAATTTTCTTCGTTCATGTCTGTAAACGATGTATGCTTTTGCAATATCGCTATTGCCGCTATCGATTAAAGTTGATTCTACAATATCTTGAATATCTTCAACTGTAGGTGCTCTAGAGCTTGTAAATCCTTGCTCTACTAACTTGTTAACTACATCTTGTGCTAGTTTGTCGGCTACTCCACGGTCGGCTTTAGAGGTGGCTGCCAATGCCCGAAATATGGCATTTGAAATTTTATCTTTATTGAAAGCAGTGACTGTACCACTGCGTTTACGGATCTCATTGATCGTACTTTCTATTTGTGAATTGTCCATTATAATCTCCCCGTAGAGATTAGAATTATAGATGGTATAAACTATTTGTCGAATTTTCTCAAAACTTTGATTCAATAAAGTTGACAATGCTACAATCAACGTTGGAGTGGTCTTACAATAGAGATTTTTCATAAATTCATAACGATGATCGTACAGTACTTTTTTCAGAACTGATCTGTTAACAGGTAATGACGATCGCGATATCTGAAATTGATCAAAAAGTTTTAAACGATGATCGGAACTAGGTTTTCATTTACGATTTTCAGACGACGTAAGGGGACTTGCATTTTGGACACTTGTCATCAAATGGTTCATCTTTAAAACCACATTCACCACAGATTGAAGTAGGTCTAACAGGTTTGAAGGAAGGTGTTAGTTCAGATGTTTTCTCTATTGATTTTTTAATATCCTCAACTTTTGCGTTTTTATCAATTTGTAATGTTACTAGTAAGCCACCATTAAGTAATTTTGAGAGTTTGTTACACTCAGAGATAGGCTCACTTTTTGTTGTATAGTTAGAAACTTCTGAAGCATCAACTACAATACCTTGAGAATAGTAATCAGCATCCATGGAATTTAGACTGGAATTTTTGCCATATTTCTCACCATCAAGGGTTGCAAAACGGGCAGATCCTTCAGTTTCAGTCATAGAAATAGCCACTGTGTCGCCTAATTCTTTGCCTTTTTTGGCACTAACGTCTACTGCAGTTTCAATGACTTTGTAAAGAATATCGCGTCCTTCTTTATTATTTTGAAATCCAAGTATGTTAAAGACAGCCTCTTTGAGTCCTACCAAGTTTACAACAAGAGATACAGAACTCCTCTGCATGTATTGTGTATTCTTTGCAAGTATTGGATTGAGTCCTCTTCGTGTAAGATCTGAGATCGATTTCTTTCTTAATGCCATAGAAACCAAAGCTGGTTTCATCAATAAAGCGAGTCTTGCCCTAAAGTAAGTTTCATCTTTGTTTGATTCAAATGCTAATCTTGGAAGATTAATTGAGACAGATTGTAAGGTAATTGAAAGAGGACCAGATGTCTTAGTAGAACCATTTGTAATACCATGACTAGATGTTTGACCTTTAGCAAACATTACTTTTCCACCCAGTGATAGAATTTCGGCTGCTGCTTGTGATACATCAGTAATCTTTCCTTTATCAGTATCAATTATCAAACCAATTTTTGGAATTGGTGTAATTTTTGTATAATTTTTGTATGCATTGATAATTGCATTAATTATTTTTGTATCAGTTCCTAATTGTAAACGAATTGAAATGGTGGTACTATTTTTATTATATTTAGAAGTTGTTGATGAAGTTGCAAATGCATCAGTTAATTTTTGTTCTAGTTCTGGAATAGATTTTAAATGTTTTGCAAATAATGGAACTAACCCATCAAAAACAATTTCTTGTGAAGCTTCTTTTGAAAGTAGAGCAATAACTACAGATAGTGAACTTGTAATTTCATCTAATTGTTTTGATGTAGACATTCTTGATACATCAAGATATTTTCCACCAAGATCAACACCATCTTCAATTAATTCTTTAATGTTAACAAATATTGTATCAGGAATCATAGACCAAATTCCAGGATTAGAAATGTGTAAGTCGCCAGAAAGATGTGAGTCTGCTACATCTTTAGGTAAAACATTTGTAAGAAGATGTTCAGCAAATACTCTCTGTCCAGCATTGAATAATAATCCCTCAGCACCGTTATCTACATCGTCTAGATTGGAGATCATCTCTTGAACATCATAAACAGGCATACCTAGGCGTGCAAGTTTGTTCCTATATTCTTCATGTCCATGCTCAAGCAGGACAGAATTGACCATTTCTCTGATTAATGCGCCTGTTAGATAGGTTGTCTGATATTTGTAAATTCTATTTTCAACTTCTTCAGTAATTTTTTGTGCTAGTTCTAGTGGAAGGCTTCCTTCTCTCACTAGAGATTGAATAATTTTATGTGAGTTGAATTCTTCAATTGATTCAGATGATGTTCTAACATACATCTTTCCGCTTTCAATAATTGATCTTTCCTCAATTTGTCTTGCTAAACTCAAAACAAGTTTTCCAAGATTTGTAATAGTATAACGTCTTTCAGATTTATTTAATGCAACAAGTGATTGTCTAAGTAATTTTCTCAAGTGGTATGCAAATTTTCCACTTTCTTTTTTTGATTTGAAACCAGCCAAGGATTTTAATTCAGAATAAGTTAATGG
>JABMOR010000107.1 GCA_013203245.1 Candidatus Nitrosopumilus sp. | reverse complement strand
TTACAATGCTGCAAAACGCTCTGTTTTCATTATTAATGAAGATGGAAAAATTGGTTACAGGTGGGTTTCGGAAGATCCATTAAAAGAGCCAAACTATGAAGAAATTAAAAATTTCTTAAAATAAAAAAATTCTACTCTATTTCTGCAACAACGTCGCCTTTAGCAACAGTTCCAGTTTCTTTAACTTTAATTGTTTTTACAACTCCATCTTTGTGAGATTTTATAGCAACTTGCATTTTCATTGATTCTAAAGTACAAACAATATCCCCTTTCTTTACACTGTCACCTTCTGAGACAGATATGGATACAACCTTACCAGGAATTTGACTTTTCAAAGCTAATTGTGCATCAGCATTACTAGCACCGCCAGTGATTTTGTATACAACCTCATCAAAATGAGTATTACGATTAATAATAATTGGAACGTTGTCAATTACAATATTCATTTCATTTGTAGATTGTTCAAGATATTTTGCTTTGTGATATTTTTGATCTAAAATAAATTCTATTCCTTTAGAATTCATAGTAATAATTTTTAATTTATGCTCGTTATCATTAATTTTAATTACATAATCATTATTTCCAAGATTTTCTATTATCCTTCCTTCAAATGATTTTTCAATGTCTTGTATTTTATAATTCATTTTTCATCAATCCAATTTGTATTTCCAATTTGCGTTATTGGCAGTGTTGTTTTGTACACGGCTCTTAAAATATTCAGAGTGAATTATTGCAGCAGCTAAAGCTGCTTCGCTTTTCTCTTCTTTTTCTTTTTTAAGATCTGCAGTTAATCTATCAATCATATTATAACGTTTTAAAAAGTCTGTAGAGAGATCTCCATTTTTGTATTCATCAGAATTTAGAATTGTTTTGTATAGAGGTATCGATGTTTCAACTCCTTGAATGTAAAAGTCATTTAATGCAGCAAGCATTCTAGTTCTAGACTCTTCAAATGTTTGTCCCCAAGTAACGAGTTTTGCCATAAGTGAATCATAAAATGGTGAAACAGTACATCCAGGATAAAGATAGGTATCACATCTAACGCTCGGTCCTGCAGGAATAGTCACATCAGGTACAGGTCCAGTTGATGGAGCAAAATCCAAGAAAGTATCTTCTGCATTAATTCTACATTCAATAGCATAACCATTCATTTTTAGATCACTTTGCTTGAATGGAATTGCTTCTCCATTTGCGATATCTAGTTGTAATTTGACCAAGTCTAATCCAGATACAAATTCTGTAATTGGATGTTCTACTTGTAATCTTGCGTTGATTTCAATAAAGTAAAACTCTCCATTATCAGCCCTTAGAAATTCAGCAGTACCCAAGTTGGTATAGCCTACCGCATCAGCAGCTCTACAAACAGATTCGCCTACACGTGCTCTTGTTTCTTCATCAACAATTGGTGAAGGAGTTTGTTCAATTAGTTTTTGGTTACGTCTTTGAATGGAGCATTCTCTCTCAAAGATATGTACAGTGTTGCCATGAGTGTCTCGAGCAAATTGATATTCAATGTGTCTTGTTTTTTCCAAGTATTTTTCTACAAGAATTGCAGATTTTCCTACCGCTGAAATAGATTCAGCAGTAACGGATTCAAATCCATCTTGTAATTCTTTATCATTAGTTACAATTCTAATTCCACGACCTCCACCACCATAAACTGATTTTAACATAACAGGGTAGCCAATTTCATTTGCAATCTTTTCTGCTTCATCTGCATCTTTTACTAGACCAGGACTTCCAGGGACAGTTGGAACTTTAGCTTTAAGCATTGCATCTTTACATTTCATTTTATCTCCACAAAGATTCATGGATTCTGCAGTTGGACCAATAAAGATAATTTTATTTTTCTCACACAAATTTGCAAAGTCATCGTTTTCAGAAAGGAATCCATAGCCCGGATGAACAGCGTCTGATCCAGATGCAAGCATCACTTCAAGAATTTTTTCTTGATTAAGATAAGATTTTGCAGGGGCTGCTTCTCCAATATAATATGCTTCAGTAGCTTGTTTAACATGCATTGAAGAGTAATCTTCATCAGAATAAACTGCAACTGTTTTAATTCCAAGTGCCTTACATGTTCTAATTACACGTAAAGCAATTTCTCCTCTGTTTGCAATGAGTACTTTTTCAATCATATTTAATCATAAATTGATATTCCCATGTTTTCTCGGTAGTTGTTTTACTCTTTTATTTTCAAGCATATCAAGTGCTTTAATCAACATAGGTCTTGTTTCAGCAGGATCAATTACATTATCTACAGTTCCATGAGATGCAGCATCGTAAGGATTTTCGAATTTTTCTGTAAATTCATCGATTAATTGTTTTTTTAGTGCCTCAGCATCTTCAGCTTCGCTAAGATCTTTCCTATACATAATTTTTACAGCAGCCTCTCCACCCAATACAGCACATCTAGCAGTTGGCCATGCATAATTAATGTCAGTTCTTAAATTTTTACTTCCCATTGCAATGTATGCTCCACCATATGCCTTACCAATAACTAGAGTAATTCGTGGAACAGTGGCTTCACAATATGCATAGAGTAATTTACTACCATGTCTAATGATACCATTGTGTTCTTGATTAGAGCCTGGCATGTATCCAGGTGTATCTACTAAAGTAATAAGAGAAATATTAAACGCATCACAGAATCGGATAAATCTAGCTGCTTTGTTTGATGAATCAATGTCTAGTGCACCTGCAAGATGTATTGGTTGATTTGCAACAATTCCTACAACTCTACCATTCATTCTTGCAAAACCAACTACAATGTTTTGAGCAAATAATTCATGGACTTCAAAGAATACATGATCATCAACAATGGAGTTTATGATTTCTTTCATATCATATGGCTGTAATGGATTTTCTGGAATTATGTTAATCAAGTTATGATCCATTCTGTTTGGATCATCGTCAGTAGTAATTTTTGGTGGTGCTTCAGTATTATTTTGGGGTAAAAACGAAATTAATTTTTTTATATAATCCATACACTCGTATTCATTTTGTACAACAAAATGTGCAACGCCGCTTTTTGAACCATGTGTCATTGCGCCACCAAGATCTTGAAATGAAATTTCCTCACCCAACACAGTTTTGACCACATCAGGTCCTGTGACAAACATTGTTCCCACTTTGTCTACCATAATTACAAAGTCAGTCATTGCAGGAGAGTAAACAGAACCACCTGCTGATGGACCAATACTTGCAGTGATTTGTGGGATTACACCAGAAGCTAATTGATTATGATAAAAGATATCTGCAAATCCGTCAAGACTCATAATTCCTTCTTGAATTCTTGCACCACCAGAATCCATAATTCCGATAATTGGACATCCAGTTTGAACTGCATGATCCATCAGTTTACAGATTTTTTTGGCACCCATTTGACTTAGGGTTCCACCAAGTACAGTGAAATCATAAGCAAAGACAAAGATTTGTCTTCCATCTACATTTCCATAACCGCCAATTACACCATCTGTAAAGAATTTCTTTTTCTGCATGTCATATTCATGATAATGATGAGTGGTCAATGGATCAATTTCAGTAAAAGTACCTTCATCTAGTAGGAGATTAACTGTTTCACGAGCAGTTAATTTGCCCTTGTCATGTTG
>JABMOR010000106.1 GCA_013203245.1 Candidatus Nitrosopumilus sp. | reverse complement strand
ATTACTGATGAAAATGATTCTCAACATATTGACTTTGAAAAACTATCAGAATTAACTGATGGACTTAGTGGTGCAGATACAGCATCTATTGCCAATACTGCAGTATCTCTAGTCATTCATGAATTCTTAGATTCGCATCCAGATGTAAAGGATATTGAAAAGAAGGATGTTGATGCTAAAGTAACTATGAAACACTTTGAGGAAGCAGTAAAGAAAGTAAGAGAACAAAAAGACCTCAAGATAGGCGATAAATTAGTGGCCTCATATTACAGGTAGTTTTAATAAAATAACGAATCTAATCCTCATAAATGTCAGAATATACAGGATATGATGGAAATTCATTAGAATTTCTAAAGACAAACAAAATTTCAATTGGAGATTATGTAAAAATTCTAGCAGATATTACTTATTCAGGAATTGTGATGCCTAGATACGAACACAGTGATGACAAACATATTGTTTTAAAATTAAAGAGTGGATACAACATTGGTTTAGAAATTGCTAAAATTGAAAAAGTTGTGAAAGGTCTGACTCCAGAAAAAATTGTTGAGAAAAACGAAAAGGTTGTGAAAAATGAAAAGTTACCAAATATTCTATTGCTATCAACTGGAGGTACAATTGCAAGTAAAATTGATTATAGAACTGGATCAGTTACGCCAGTATTAACTGCTGAAGAATTAAATTCATCAGTTCCTGAGCTAGCTAAAATTGCAAATATAGACACCAAGGTATTGTTTTCAGAATATTCTGAAAACATTATGCCTGAACATTGGTTAAAAATTGCTCAAACAGTGAATGAATATCGGGATTCAGGTTATTCTGGAATTATTATTGCCCATGGTACAGATACTATGCATTACACATCATCTTATCTTTCTTTTTCATTAGCAGGTTTTCCAATTCCAATAGCATTAGTTGGTTCACAAAGATCATCAGATCGTGCATCTTCAGATGCTGCACTAAATCTAATCGGAGCTGTAAAATTCCTTACAGAATGTAAAACAAATGGAATCTACATAGCAATGCATCAAGATGAAAATGATGAAACAATTGCTTGTCATATTGGAACAAGAGTAAGAAAAAATCACACTAGTAAAAGAGGAGCATTTCAAACAGTAGGAAATAATCCTGCATTTTTAATTGTAAATAGTGAAATTCATAATAATATGAAAGACGATTTTTTTACAACTAACGAATACAACCCTAAAATAAAAATAAATGAAAAAGTTGCCCTAGTAAAATATTATCCAGGATATGATCCAAATATGTTAAAAAATATCATAGATGCAGGATACAAAGCAATAATTTTTGAAGGTACTGGATTAGGACATATTGGAGAAAATATGTATCCAATAGTAAAAATGGCAAATGAAAAAGGCATCTTTATGGGAATGACTTCACAGTGTATAGATGGCAGAGTGAGAATGACAGTTTACGAGAGTGGTAGAGATCTTCTTGATTTAGGAATAATCCCTCTAGAAAACATGATTCCAGAAATTGCATTAGTAAAGGCAATGTGGGCTACAGGAAACACTGAAAATCGTGAAGAAATTAAAGAAATCATGCTCAATAGAATTGCATCAGAATTTTCAATATAATCAGGTGTCAGTATGGAAGAATTTTCAATAAAAAATGTAGGTGTCAAAGTAGGATTAGAAATCCATCAACAATTAGCAACAAACAAGAAATTATTTTGCAACTGCAATCCAATAGAGTCTGATGAATATTCAATAAAATTTCAAAGAAAATTGCGTGCATCTAAAAGTGAATTGGGAGAATTTGATCCTGCAGCACTATTTGAAAGCACAAAATCAAAGACAATAATGTATTATGCAAATGATGAAAGCAGTTGTTTAGTTGAACAAGATGAAGAGCCACCACATGAACTAGATGAAGATGCAAGAAAAATTGCATTGATTATTTCTTCTGCTTTAAAATCAAATATTTTTAGTGAAATTTATCCAATGAGGAAAACAGTGATTGATGGTTCCAATACAACTGGATTTCAACGTACTATGTTAATTTCCCAAGGTGGATTTTTTAATACAGGAGAAACAAAAATAGGAATTCAATCAATTTGTTTAGAAGAAGATGCTGCCAAAAATTTGGGAGATGAGGGTTCTGTAAGAAAATTTGGTTTAGAACGTCTAGGAATTCCTTTAGTTGAAATTGCAACAGAGCCTTTTGAAGTTGAATTATCAGAGATTAAAAAAATTGCACTGTCATTAGGAAGAATTTTGAGGAGTACAAAAAAAGTAAAAAGAGGCTTAGGATCTATAAGACAAGATGTTAATGTATCAATAAAAGATGGAGGAGGGGTTGTAATTGAAGTAAAAGGAGTACAACAATTAGATCAATTAGAAAAAGTTGTAGAGTATGAAGCTAAAAGACAACACGGTTTGTTAAAAATTTCAAAAAAAATTCAAGAAAAAAATTGGATTTATGCTAAAGAAGATAGTAAAGACATTACAAAATTATTTTCAGAATGTAAATCAAAAATTATTCAAACTGCATTGAAGAAAAATCAAAAAATCATGGTAATTACATTTAGAAATATGGCTAAAATGTTTGGATATTCACCTTACGAAGGCATAAGATTAGGGAAAGAAGTAGCAGAATTAGTTAGATTTTTTGGAATTGGAGGAGTTTTTCATTCAGATGAATTACCCAACTATGGAGTAGAAGAAATAGATTTAGAAAAATTAAAGAAATTTTCAAAGATTAATGAAAATGATGCTTTTTTGATTTTAGCATCACCTGAGGAAAAAATTCACACTGTTATTGATCAAATTATTTTAAGAATTGAGTATATCAAAAATCATGGAATACCGATAGATACCAGATTAGCTACTCAAACGGGGGAAACAAAATTTCTTAGACCAAGACCAGGAGCAGCTAGAATGTATCCTGAAACAGATATTCCTCCAATAATTATTACAAAGAATGAATTATTAGAAGCAGAAGAAAATATTCCAAAATCTTGGGATGATTCTATCAAAGAACTAGAAACAAAATACAAACTTAATCCACAATTAGCTGAACAAATTTTTGATTCACGATATATTGGATTATTTGAAAAAATTGTTGAAAAAATTAAAACTAATCCTACATTTGTTGCATCAGTTCTTTGTTCAACAATTACTAATTTGGAAAGAAATGGTTTAAATTCAGATTTATTAAAAAATGAAGAAATTTTCAAATTATTTAATTTGTTAGAAGATGGGGAAATTGCTAAAGAATCAATTGAAATAATATTTGAAAATATTATGTCTGGAAAATCAAAAACTGCAGAAGAAGCAATGAAAAATGCATCAATTGAATCTGTTAATGAAGAAGAATTGGAAAAAATTATTGTAGATATTGTAGAGAAAAATGAAGAAATAATTAAAAATCAGAAAGAGAGAGCGGTTGGACCATTAATGGGAATTGTTATGAAAGAACTAAGAGGTAAAGCTTCTGGAGAAATAATCAATAGTCTTCTATTAAAAAATATCAAAAAGAAATTAGAAAATATTAGTTAATAGATGCGGGAAGTGGGATTTGAACCCACGAACTCCTAAGAGATAAGGATCTGAACCTTACACCGTTGACCAGGCTGGGTGACTCCCGCATTGGAAAATTTTGAGATCTAGAATAAGTTTCTTTATTATACTATGAAACAATCATACCAAATTAATCAAGTGATAAAATGGAATTTAGAGAAGTATATTGTGTAAATTGTAAGAAGATTTTGGGACGCTATAATACTAAATTCTATAGTGAAGAAAAAATTGGTGAATTAGTAAATTTGACGCATGCTACACATATTAGAAATGGTCATCAAGTTAGCATTAGAAAATTTGAAAAAAGTTAATTGAGTTTTATTTTTTCTATTGCTTCTGAAAGATTTGAAACTCGATGAATTTTATTTTCAGAAAAGTGTTGATTCCATGGTTGTGAATATAGAATTACTTTTTTATTATTTTTAAGGAATTGTTCTGCATTTAATGGAGAATCATCAATAAACACATCATAATCTAAATCAGCCTTCATAGGACCATCAATTACTGATACATAATTATCATATTCAATATTATGATGATCCAGCCAAGATTTTACAAAAGAGTTAGTAGAACGTTCTCTAGCAGTTACAATATCTACTTGACCAATTTCGGTAAGAGATTTTGTTATGGATGATAAATTTTTTTCAGTGGTAGGAATTGTCATCCAATTTTTCCAACAAGAACTAAGTTCATTGTAAAAATCATAACGATCTATTTTAAATTCATTCCAAAATTCCCAACTAGTTATCTGATGTTTAGCAATTTCAGGTCTAATAGAATTACTATAATTTAGCCAAGACATTATAACATCAGCAAGTACACCATCAACATCTAATGCAATTTTCATTTTTTATCACTAATCATTAGTTTTTTGAAATTCATCTAAAAGATTTTTTTGAGGTTTACTGAGTTTTCTAGGAACGTTTACTACAATTCTTACAAATTGATCTCCTTTTCCCCTAGAATTGATATGAGTAACACCCTTTCCTTTTAGTTTGATAATGGTATTTGGTTGACTGCCAGCATCAACTTTAATTTTTTCAGTTCCCTCCAAAGTTGGAACAGTGATTTGACATCCTAAAGCAGCATCAATCATAGAAACATCATGATCATAAAAAATATCTTTTCCATCTCGATTAAATTTTGAATGTGGTTGTACTCTTACTCTGACAATCAAATCACCATTTACTCCATCTGGAATTTCATTTCCCTCTCCAGATACAGTGTAATCTCCTGAATCTATTCCTGGAGGAATTTCAAATGTAACAGTTTTAGAACCTCGTTTCCTTCCTTGCCCTTTACATTCATTGCAGGGTGTTTCAATTATAGATCCTTGACCTCTACAAGCAGAACAAGGTGCAGCAGTAACAAATGAGGCAAATCCCATATTACGAGTTTGTCTAACTTGTCCTTGGCCATTACATGTTCCACATGTTTTCTTGTTAGTACCAGGTTTAGCACCTGAACCATTACAAATATCACATTGAATTTGTTTTTGTAAATTGATTTCCATTTTTTTACCATGTAATACATCCTCTAAAGTTACATGAGTCTCATAAAGAAGATCAGAACCTTGTTGTTGTTGATTAAAACCAAATCCTCCACCTCCTCCACGACCAAAGATTGATTCAAAAATATTATCAAACCCTCCACCCTGTGCCCCTTGAAAAATATCCTCACTAGAATATCTTCCATCAACACCAGCATGACCATGTTGATCATAGACTTGTTTTTTTTCAGGATCTGAAATAACTGCATATGCTTCAGAAATTTCTTTAAAATGTTCTCCAGCATCTGAAGAAGTGTTACGGTCAGGATGGAATTTTAATGCTAATTTTCTATATTGTTGCTTAATTTCATCAGTTGAAGATGTTTTTGTGACACCTAAAACCTCATAATAGTCACGTTTTGCAGCCATGTATCATACCTTTATCATAATTACCGTATAAATGATTGAATTAGAAACTTAGTTAGTTTTTGTTTCATCAGTTGAAGATGATTCTTTGGTTTGTCCTTCTGCGCCTTGCTGTCCTTCTGCGCCTTGCTGTCCTTCTGCGCCAGGTGGAGGTGAAGCATTTTTGTAAAGTTCAGTTGTAACTTCATTAACCAATGTTTGTAATACTTCAAGTTTAGGTTTTAATTCATCAGGTTCTTTATCTAGAACTTCTCTAAGTTCCTTTACAGCATCAGTGATTTTAATTCCTTGTTCTTGTGAAATTTTATCTTTAAGATCATGATTTACTAATTTTTCTACAGTGTAAATGTAACTTTCTGCTTCATTCTTTAAATCAATTTTCTCTATCTTCTTTTTATCTTCATCAGAGAATTTTTCTGCATCTTGTTTTAATTTTTCAATTTCTTCTTTAGATAATTTTGTTGTAGATTCAATAGTAATTTTTGCTTCTTTTTGTGTTCCAAGATCTTTTGCTGTAACGTTAATTATTCCGTTTGCATTAATGTCAAATTTTACTTCAATTTGAGGAATTCCTCTTGGAGCTGGTGGTAAATCTGTAAGATTAAAGCTACCTAAGGATACATTATCAGTTGCCATTGGTCGTTCACCTTGAACAATATGAATAGTAACAGCTGTTTGGCTATCAGCGGCAGTTGTGAAAACTTTACTCTTTGAAGTTGGAATAGTAGTATTTCTTTCAATTAATGGCTCTCTAACACCACCCAAAGTTTCAATTCCTAATGTCAAGGGAGTTACATCAAGTAAAACTATGTCACTGCTAACATCTCCAGCAATAATCCCTGCCTGAATTGCTGCTCCCATGGCTACAGCCTCCATTGGATCTACACCGGATTCAGATTCTTGTCCAACAATTTCACTTACAAATTTTTTCACTAATGGAATTCTTGTTGGTCCACCAACCATGACAATTTTATTAATATCAGAATTGGTAAGTTTTGCATCTTCTAGTGCTTTTAATATTGAAGGCTTGCATTTGTCAACAATCGGTCTTATCAACTCATCTAGTTTAGAACGAGTTATTCTTAATTCTAAATTCTTAGCACCTGAAGAAGGATCATGTGAAATAAATGGTAAATTGACATCAGTTTCCATAACAGTTGATAATTCAATTTTTGCTTTTTCAGAAGCTTCTCTAATTCTTGTCATTGCAGTTGAATCTGAACTGAGATCAACGCCTTCTTTTTTCTTGAATTCATCTACAATAAAATCAATTAGAACTTTATCCATATCTGTACCACCTAATTGAGTATCACCAGATGTACTGAGAACTTCAAAAACACCCCCACCCATTTCCATTATTGTAACATCCAAGGTTCCACCACCAAAATCAAAGACAAGAATTTTCATATCTTGTTTAGCTTTATCTAATCCAAATGCCAAAGCTGCTGCTGTTGGTTCATTAATTATTCTAACAACATCTAGTCCTGCAATTGTTCCAGCATCTTTAGTAGCTTGACGTTGGTTATCATCAAAATATGCAGGAACAGTAATTACTGCTTTACTAACTGGTTCTCCAATAAATGCCTCAGCATCTTTTTTGATTTTTTGAAGAATGAATGATGAGATTTGTTGAGGTTTGTATTCTTTATCTAAAATTTTAAAAATATGATCAGAGCCCATTTTTCTTTTAGCAGCAAAAATAGTTCTATCTGGATTTGTTACAGATTGTCTTCGTGCCGGTTCACCAACCAAAAGTTCGCCATCTTTACTAAATGCTACAACTGATGGGAATGCTTTTCCTCCCACAGTAGCACCTTCAGCTGCTGGAATAATTGTGGGTTTTCCACCCATTACAACTGCTGCAGCAGAATTACTCGTTCCTAAATCAATCCCAATAATTTTAGTCATATTTTATCATCATCCTTTTTTGAAATTTCTACTAGCGTAGGTCTTATAACTCTCTCATGAGAAATATATCCCTTCCTGATCTCTTTTGTGATTGTATTATCATCTAAATTTGGATCATTGATAATCGATATTGCCTCATGGAAATTGGGGTTAAAAATTTCGCCTAATGCCTCTATTGGTGCAATACGATATTTTTGTAATAAAGAATCCATATTTTTTAAAATAGAATCTAAACCGTCTGAATTGATTTTACTTTCAGAAAAAACTTCTTTTGCTCTTACAAAATCATCATAAATTTTTAAAAAATCTAAAGCAAATTCATTAATTTTTGTGTTAACACCATTTTCTATATCAGTTTTGGTTTTCCTCTCTTGATTTTGAAAATCAGCCAAAATAAGTTTTAATTTTTCTTCATATTCAAATGATTTTTGTTTTTCTAAATTCAATTGTTGAGATAATTCATCAATATTAGATTCTAACAATTTTGATTTAGATATTGAAGGATCATTTTCTGTTTCATTTTCAGAGATTACATTTACTGGGATTTCATCAGGATCAGATTTGCTAGACAATTTAATCAGAATAACAATTTAGCTAATTTATACTATTATTGATCGTTTCACATAAAGGATTAGCTTTAACAATAATTAGATTAGAATCATGTTTATTTTTTTCAATATTGTCAAAATCAAATTTTGAACACGCTACAACAATTGTAGTTTTATCACTATGAAATAGATCAAAGTTTGGATCTTCATAAGCTTCTACATCACCAATGTAATCACGTAACCTTGATGTTAAATTTTGTAACATCTCAATTTTATCTCCACGCATCACATGTTGATCAAGTGTCCAAGATAATGCAATCTTAGTTCTACTTGCCTTTAGATCATTTTTCTTTAATGTTGAACGAATCTCATCAATTAATCGCTTGATGTATCCATCAATCCCTTTAACACTTCCATTAATTAGATACATGAGAGAGTTTGCACCATCAAAAGATGAGCCTAAAGATTTCAAATCAAATAGACTATTAATCATATCATCTAAGAATATTTCCTGAAAATCATCTGAAGAAAGATCATTTTTTGTAATGTCATCTTGAGCATATTTACAAACTTCTAAAACACTACATAAACTAGAAAATCGAGATAAAACATCGATAGCATGAAAATGCTCAGAGGATGAAATTGCCACAAATTTTTTCTCTTTTTTACCTACTGTGAGAAGTTCAGACAATATCAAATCTTCTTTTCCATTAAATGATCCGATGATTTTTGGTTGTTCTTTAAGATCTTCAAGGGGGTAATAAAAATATGAAATATGTTTTCCTGTTTCAAATCCTGTTACATGTTCAAGCAGTGAAATATTTTCATTGTTACCTCCAAATCCTGTAGGAAGAGTAAAAATTACTGAGCTATTTTTTTTCATCGATGTAACTGCATCCTTAAATTTTGAATGAATTTCAGTTTTGATATCTTGTCCAGTTTTTCTAATTCTTGGAGTGAAGAAAAGATATTGTGCTTTTGAAATTGCCACATCAATTGGCTCCATAGCTAATAGAGGTTCATCTTCTTTTAGAGAAGATACGTTTGGATATGTTTTGGCAATTTCTGCATTAAGTGAAATTGCTGATGGAGTAGATTCATCTATGATGTAAACATCTGCACCTTTAATTGCCATTTGAGATGCAATAGTATATCCTTCGGTGCTAAGACCATAAACGACAACTTTGGTTCCCCCCATAGATTAGATCAAGGAATGGACTAAGAAAAACTTATTGAACTTGGGATAATTAGAAAATTACTTGAAAATATGGATAGATATTCTTACACCAAAACAATTATTGTTTTCTGAACCAATAGTTGAAAAATTAGGTAAAAAACACGATCTTTTGTGTACTTCAAGAGATTATGAAGAAGTTTCAAAATTAGCAAAAATACGTGATTTTGACCTTGTTTTTGTTGGAAAACATGGCGGTGTAGACAAAAAAACTAAACTCAAAGCCAGCATAGACAGAATGGAGAAACTGTCTACAAAAATTAAGACATTTTCCCCAGATATAGTAATCAGTTTTTGTTCTCCTGAAGCAGCCAGAATTGCATTTGGTTTAGGAATCAAACATGTAGCATTTTGTGATTCTCCACATGCAGAAGCAGTAATGCGATTAACTTTGCCATTAATTCAAAAATTATTAATTCCCTTTACAATACCTAAAAAAGAATTTTCAAAGTATGGGATTGATGGAAAAAATATTATTCAATACAAAGCAATTGATGCATTTGTAACAATCCAGAGAAAAATTAATTCAAAAGCTAAATTACCATTCAAAAACAACAATAGGAAGAATATTTTGATAAGAGTAGAAGAAGAAGAAGCATCATACATATCAAAATCTAGTAAAATCATCCCAATCATAAAAAAAATTGAAAGGGAATATGAAAATGAAAATATCGTAGTCCTAGGTAGATATACAAAGCAAATTGAAAATTTACAAAAAACTATTGGCAAAAAAGTGAAAATTGTAAAAATGATATATGATGGAAAACATTTGTTAAAGAATACAGATATTTTTATTGGATCTGGTGGTACCATGACTGCAGAATCTGCATTAATGGGGATTCCTACAATATCATATAATGCAGTTCCAAATATTATTGAAAATTTCTTGGTAAAAAAATATTTGGTAAAAAGGGAAACAAGTCCAAATAAGATTTCAAATTATATTAAGAAAATTTTTGAATCTACTAATAATCAAAATCAAAGAAGAGCAGAAAAAATTAGAAAGCAGATGGAAGACCCCATTGAAAAATTAATCAAGATAATCAAAGAATAGTTGATTTTAGTTTTAAGAGTCAAATTCAAATAAAAAGTTCATTAAGGGAATGGGAGTGCTCGATTTAGCAGCCCGGTAGTGTAGCGGTCAAGCATAGAGGCCTTTGAAGCCTTTGACCCCAGTTCGAGTCTGGGCCGGGCTACTTACTTTGAAAATAGTTAATTTTTGTACACGAATATAACATAGATAGTTTTTTTGAAATTAGGCATATGACTGATATCATTTTAGGAATGGGCGAAGTTGGAGAAACACTATTTCATCTTCTAGAAGAAAGAAAAGTGGGTTGTATTGGAATTGATGTAGATAGTTCAAAATCTAAAAACTATTCAGAGAAGGATCAAATTAAAAATCCAGAATATCTTCATGTTTGTCTTCCTGGAGAATTAGCAGAATTTGTTGATATTACAGTAAATTGGATTAATAAGATTGAAGGTCTAAAAGCTGTTCTAATACACTCTACAGTAAAACCTGGAACAACAAAAAATATACAAAATAATTCCAAAGTACCAATTTTATTTTCACCAGTTCGAGGTGTACATAGAAGATTTTTAGATGATATTAAAAAATATACAAAATTTATTTCATCAGATGATAAACATATAGATCCTAAAATAAAAATAGATTTAGAAAAAAGATTTGAAAAAATAGAATGGATGTCAACAACAAAAACAGCAGAGTTGGCAAAAATTTTAGTAGATACAACATACTATGGATGGTTAATTAATTATGCTCAAATTACAAAAATGATTTGTGAAAAAGAAGGTGTAGATTTTGATGAAATGTGGAAATTTGCAGATGAGATTCATGAAAACTTAGGCAATAGACCAAAAATGTATCCAGGTATTATTGGAGGACATTGTGTTATTCCAAATTTAAAATTAGTAGAATATGAAAATTTAGATATTATTAAAAAAATTAATGAATTATACGAAAAATTTAAAAAATAATTTTAATTGCTAAAAGTCTAATTTTGCAAGTAGTCGTGAAGCAATGACAAATAATGTTGATGCAATTGCCACCAGTATTATCATTTCAATAATAACAAATTCAGTAATAGTTCCAAAAATTCCTGCTCTAATTACATCAACAAGATATGTTAACGGATTTAGATAAAATGCAGTTCGTAAGGGTTCAGGCACACCGTCTGCTGGATAAAATGCAGTACTAACAAAAGCAAAGAAAAGAAAAACAGTATTGATAAGTACGTTAAATCCTTCACTTGAGCGTAATCTAGTTGAGATAATTGATGCCAATGAACCAAAAAGGACCGAACCTGTAATAGCACCAAAGATGATTATTGGAATTGTAACAAATGAAAATTCTACAGATTCAAAAAATACAGGGTATCCAACTATAGCTATCAATCCAGCACTAACTAATCCAATTATTCCAATTGTGCAAATATTACTAAGAATGTAATGGCCCCTCGTAAAGGGTCCAGACATAATTTGTTCAAACATTCCATGTTTTCTATCATTCCAAATAATAATTCCAGAAAGTAGTGTACTATTCATTATGTTAAATCCAATCATGCCAGATGCCAAAAATGCTGGATAATCCAGTTCTTTATTTCCAAATGGAACAGCATTGATTAATGGTGCATATGCAAAACCAGCTATAAAAATATAGATTAAAGGAAAGATCACTTGCCAAATTAAAAATCCAGGATTAAGAGAAATCGTGAGATTTCTGTTAACAAGTCTAATTATTGGATGCATTTTCTCTTACCATGTTTAAAAAGATCTCTTCAAGATTTGTTGGTACAGCTGATAGATCTTCAATCTCTATTCCATTGTCATTAAGTATTTTCAATACTTTTAACAATACTGATTCAGATTGTTCTGAATGAATAATGATATTTGTTCCATTTTCTAAATTAATTTTACAATCAGCGATACCAAATAAAAGAGAATTAATTTTAGATTGTTTTTCTAATAAATGAATTTTGATTGTTTTTTCTTTTCCAAATCTATTTTTTAATGCATCCGGTGAATCAACAGTAACAATTTTACCTTTATCGATAATAGCGATTTGATCACACAGGTATTCTGCTTCAGATAGAATATGTGTAGTGTAAAAAATTGTCAAACCTGTTTTAACTTTATTTTTTAAATAATCTAATAATTTTCTTCTAGCACTCGGATCTAATCCAACTGTAGGTTCATCTAAAAATAATAATTCCATATCATGCATAAATTCACGTGCAACTTGGACTCTTCTTCTTTGACCAATAGATAGATCTTCATTTCTTTTCTTACGAATTTCAACTAGATCAAAATCAATCAAGAGTTGTTCCATTCTTTTTTTACGTTCAGTTTTAGGAATATCCCACATCATCCCATATTTTTCAAGAGATTTTTCCACCGATAATGTAGGCTCATAGCTTGGTTGTTGCAATACTACTCCAATTTTATGACGAATTTTGAGAGGATCTGCTACAGCATCAACGCCCAAAATAGTTAATGAGCCACTTGAGGGTGGAATGAGAGTTGTAAGGAGTTTGATTGTTGTGGATTTTCCTGCACCATTAGGGCCTAAAAATCCAAAAACTTGACCTGATTTTACTGATAGGGTTAGATCATCCACTGCATGAACTGAGCCATATGATTTTGATAGATGGTTTACATCAATACAAGACATACCAAAACTGCGATCTTCCTATTAATTTAGTTAGTGAGATAAATCAAGATATTTTTTGGAAAATTTGAATTAATTATGATAAATCATGTAGAGATTTAGAAAATAAACGATCTTAATGATTTTAAAATTGGATAAAAATATGTTTAAGCGATCATTTTGTTAGAAAAATAAAATTTTACTAGAATGAAATTTTTATTAATAGAATGAGTTTATCAAAAAATGAATTGTCTGAATTTGAAAATCTTATTGTTAAATTACTTGCACAAAAGCCAGAATTAACTAAAAGTGATCTTGAAGAACAAATTAAACAAAAGAAAGAAAAAATTGGTGCAGGTTATCTAACAGATCAGGGAGCATTATTTTTAATTGCATCAGATTACGGGATTACATTATCAGAATCAGAAAAAGTTGAAATTAGTTTAAAGGATCTATACGCTGGAGCAAAAGAAGTCTCATTAGAAACAAGAGTTTTGAGTCTTTCACCTGCAAAACAATTTTCTAGAAAAGATGGCTCTCCATTCTATCTTAGAACAATGACGGTATACGATACAAATTCTACAGCTAGTGTAAAATTATGGGATGAAAAAGCCAATCTTCCAGGTATTGAAAATCTAAAACCGGGTGATCTAATTAAAATAATCAAAGCTTATGTAAAATCTGATCTAGATGGATCTCCAACAATTAACATTGGTTCTGGATCAAATATAGAAACTACTGATACTAAAAGTGAAATTCCAACTATTGATACTATTACAAAAGATGTTAGTGAATCTAAAGAGGGACAAAAAGATCTAGTAATTTCTGGAACTATTGATGGAGTGATTAGTGGAATGGAATTTACAAATTCTCGTGGTGTACCTGGAAAAGCACTAAGAATGAGGTTAAAAGGAAAAGATGGAAGTGGAATGAGAGTAGTACTATGGGGAAAAGATGAATCGACTATTCCAAATATGATTTCACAATCTGCCAAAGTGAGATTGCTTGGTGTCAGAGTAAAATCAGGAAATCAAGGACTAGAAATTCATGGTAATGATGCTACAATAATTGAAATTGAAGGTGGCAAAGAAGCAGAACCAGTAATTACAAGAGTTCTGTCCATAACATCAACAGAAAATGGTAAAAATATGATTTTGGCCGTTGATAATAAAAAGAATTTATTCAACATTAGTGATTTTTCAAACTCAACTAGCATCTGTGCAGAAGGTGATGTCATAGAATGTATGCCATCAAAAATTTATGGGAATTCAATTACATTAGATGAAAATTCTTTTGTAAGAAAATTAGACAATGATGAATCAATTCCCTTATTGTCTCAACTTAGAACAAAAATTAATGATATCAAAATAGATGCAAGTTATTGTATTGAAGCAATTGTGTTGAAAGTTCCTGAAAGACGTGAAGTTCAAACAAAATCAGGTGAATCAATAGCACTTTCAGAAATGTTTGTTGAAGATGATACAGGGCAAATATGGGTAAAAGGTTGGAGAAATCTATCAAGAATTATCGACAAATGTGAATTGGGAGAAATTATTTCAATTACTGGGCTTAATGCAAAACCAGGACTAGAGGGTAGAATAGAATTATTCGTTACCCCATTTTCTAAAATTACAAAAAAGAATTAAGAAGATGATTCGACTGTGTTAGTTGATCGTGATCTTTCATAAACAAATACACCTACCAAGCCAAGTGCAAATAAAACTAGGGTAATAATTGGTATTGAATCAAAAATTCCGGCCATCGTTTAACCTAAGAGTAGACCATTAAAAATCTTCATTATTGTCAGATAGTCCAATTTTATTAATGGTATAAGAAAAATTCTCTTTTTTTAACGCCCAATAGATTTGACCATTAAATTTTGATAAATTTTTAAAAAGATGAATTTTGATATGCGTGTAAGGATCAATTGCATTTTGCATATTTTCTATTTCAGTATCATTTGCCATTCTAATCATATTAGTAATTATAATTGGAATTTTTTTTGTAATTGCCAATTTTGATAAATCATGCATATATTTCATAAATAGTAAATTTTTTTCAAACATAGATTCGTCTTTTTGATACTCGTAAGAAAATAAATCAGTAATATTATCAATTACTATTAAAGAAAAATCACTTTGTCCAAGATTGGTAATTGATTTGATTTGTTCTGAAGTATTTGTAATTCTAGATACAGTAATTTTTTCCAATAAATTAATCTCTATTTCTAATTCTTTTTGAATTTCGACAATTCGTTCGGGTCTAAATCCGCCTGTAGTGTCGAAATACAGAACATTACCACCATTTTTAATTGAATTTATAGATAATTGTAATAAGAATAGAGTTTTTCCAGTTCCATTTTCACCAAAAACATCTACAATTACATTATCAGGAATTCCACCTGACAAGAATTTGTCTAATTTTTGTAAACCTGTAGAGATCATTTGGATAATTATTAGAAAAAGAAGAAAAAATTTAAGGAATTTTAATTTTCATAAAAGAGGTAAGGCTTTTATGCTAGAGAACAAGGTTCAAAACAAGTGAACAATTAGTGTCCCAACCAACTCCTAGCGCAAAAAGACCTCTAACAACTCTTCAAAAAAGTATCAAGAAGAAGGTTACTGTAAGACTGAAAAACGAAGTAGAGTACAAAGGAAAGATGGACAACGTAGATTCCTATATGAATTTGATTATGACTGATGCAGAAGAACTTCACGACGGTAAAACAATTGCCAATTATGGCAGAGTCATCGTAAGAGGCAATAACGTATTATTCATCAAACTAGAAAACGAACTCTAGTAAGTGGTTTTATGACCAGCAATTTTCTATTTACATCAGAGTCAGTGACAGAAGGACACCCGGACAAGATATGCGATAATATTTCCGATGCATTTGTAGACGAATATCTCAGACAGGATCCTGATTCAAGGGTAGCAGTTGAAACAATGGTTACAACTAATTATGTCGTAGTATCTGGGGAAGTCACATCAAAAGCAGTATTTGATCAAAAGGCCCAGGAAGAACTAGTCAGAAAAACAATAAAAGAGATTGGTTATGATGACAAAGATTTGATGTTTGATGGAGACAGTTGCAAAGTTGATTTAAAACTCCACTCACAAAGTCCAGATATCAGTCAGGGTGTAACAGCAACAGAAGAAAAAGAGCAAGGTGCAGGTGATCAAGGTTT
>JABMOR010000015.1 GCA_013203245.1 Candidatus Nitrosopumilus sp. | reverse complement strand
TCTGAACATTCCCATAGTGTTATCTTTGGCAGGTAGAATAGTTGCACGATATTTTTTATCTAATTTTAACAAAGCCATAGTAGTTGTTGCCCAATACGGACAATCTGCTTGACCTTTTATTCTAACAACGCGATATGCGTTAACCATAATTTATCAACCCTGACTAAATGTCTGTCTTAGACAATCCAATACGGCTTTTGAAGTAGATCCCATCGTAGGTGTAGCACCTTTTGCTGTAGTCCATGCATCTTTAAGACCTGCTAATTCCAATAATCGTTTAATTTTACCACCTGCTACAAGACCCAATCCACGAGGTGCAGGAATAATTTCAATTGTAACACTACCACCCTTTCCTTTAACTTTGAATGGTACAGAATGTTTTTGATCACATCTACATTCCCAACTGCCACATCCCATTTTGATAGGGCTGACATTAAGAAAAGCTTGACTTGTTGCTTTTTCAATAGCAATTCTCATTTGTTTTGATTTTCCTTGGCCAATACCCAAGTATCCATTCTCATTGCCAGCAGCAACAATTGCTTTGAATCTAGTTGATTGACCATTTGTAGTCATTCTTTGAATAATACCTACATCGACGACTTCACTTTTCAAGTCAGGTAATAATTTCTTGATAATTCCAGACTCTTGAATACGTAATCCGGCTTCATAAATTTCTTCCAAGGATGTAATTTCTCCAGATTCAACTTGTTTTCCCAAAATAGTTTTTGGAACCCAAATTTCTACTTCTGGTTCCCTTCGTGGTCGTTTTGGACGTCCATCTTTAATTCCTCCGGGAGGACCTCTACCATAGATTGGTGGACCTCTACCTCGTCCGCCTTGTCCTGGTTTACCGCCTTGTCCTGGTTTACCACCTTGTCCTGGTGTAGATGATGCTGGTGATTGTGTTGTCTGACTCATTTCTATTTGACCTCGCCATCAATTGAAGATTTTACTTTTGAAACGTCATTTTTTACTGTAAGATGTTCACCGTTAATTCTTGCATCAGGTGGAAATGTTTCTGGATCAGCTGGAACTGTAAGACCTGCATCAATTACTCCTTTCAGAGCAGCTGCCATTCTTTGAGTATATCGTCTAGTTCCAGTATACATGATTGCATCTTTTGCACCGTTTCCTAAGGCCTTTTTACCAGCCAAGTAACCAGTTAGATACGCAGCAGGTACACTTTTTCTAGAACCTTTCCATCCCTTATCAAGTAAATATCTAGAATGTGCAGAAGCAATAACTTTGTCACCAGTCATACCAGGTTTTAGAATTTGGACTTGAGTATTTTCATTAGTAATATTTACAGTGATAAAATCACGTTTTCCCATCAACATGGTTCCACGTTTTTTATAATTGGTTTTTTCCTCCCTTAATCGTCTTAATATTTTTGAATAAGCCATCTATAGAAACCGATTTCGAATCTGCTCTTATATACGTTAAGCGCGAATTAGAGTAGCAAGTAAAGATTTCTGTGTATGTAAACGATTTTCTGCCTCATCCCAAACAACAGATTGAGGACCGTCAATTACTGATGAAGTTACTTCTTGTTCTCGCTTAGCTGGAAGACAATGTAAAAAGATCGCATCTTTCTTTGCAGACTTCATTAATTTGTCATTGACTTGATATTTTGGTAAGAATTTTTCTAATCTTTTCTTATCAAGATTGTGAATTGATGAAAAAGTATCAGAAACTATTACATCTGCATTTTTAGATGCAGTAAAGGGATCTGTTGTTAATTCAATGTTAGTAGATTTCTTGGATTCTTTAACAACATCCTTGTTTGGTTCAAAGCCCTTAGGAGTTGCAATAGACATATTGACTCCAGATAATGCAGCACCGTAAATCATAGAATTACAGACATTGTTGCCATCACCAATCCATGCAATTTTTATCCCCTTGAGTTTTTTCTTTTTTTCTTTAATGGTCATAAAGTCTGCTAAAATTTGACAAGGATGAAAAGAATCAGATAGTCCATTAATTACAGGAATACTTGCATGTTCTGCTAGTGTTTCAAGTAATTTATGATCATAGACACGTGCCATGATACAATTAGAATATCGTGAAAGAGTTTTTGCAGTATCTTCAACTGACTCTCCACGTGATAGTTGCATGTCATTTGATGAAAGATTAACTGCATGTCCACCTAGTTGATACATACCAACTTCAAAACTAACACGTGTTCGGGTGGATGGTTTTTGAAAAATCATCGTAAGTGTTTTGTTTTTTAAAACAGGTTTGTTTCCTCCCTGTTTGAATTCCTTTTTTAAATTAATAGAGTCGTCAATTAATCCTACAAATTCCCTTGGCGTTAATTCCGCTAGAGTGAGTAAATCTTTGGTTTTGAGTTTCATTTCTTAAAGAATCCGAATCGCCCTCGTTTCTTTTCAGGTTTTTCTTCTTTATCATGTTTTTGTATTTCCTCGTCTTTGACATTATTTGATTTGCCAGGCTTAGGCCTATCATTTTTAATCCATTGGCGGATCTTGTTACCCAGATTGATTGCATCTGCATCATTTTCTGGCGGAGGAATGTCAAATAAATCAGAATAAGTTGCGATGTCGTCATCCTTAATTCCGTCAAACGGATCATCTAAAGTTAGTTCCGGTGTTGGTTCCGGTGTTGGTTCCAGTGTTGGTTCCAGTGTTGGTTCTGGTGTTGGTTCCGGTGTTGGTTCCGGTGTTGGT
>JABMOR010000105.1 GCA_013203245.1 Candidatus Nitrosopumilus sp. | reverse complement strand
GTTAGAGATAGAATAAGAAAGATGCAGGAAAAGAAGATCAGTGAAGAGTTTTTCATCAAAGTCGAACCTCCTGTATTGGGTTACGGTGTATTGTATTTTGTAGTATCAGGAGAAAACATTACAGAAATTTTAGAGCAAGTAAGTCTTGTAGGCGAACCATATTTTGTGGTGCCATGTGTAGGCGGGATTACAGTTTGTGGCATCTCTGTAAAAGAAGATATGAATCAAAAAATTGAACTTGCTAAAAAATTGATGAAAAATGTCAGGGTTTTATCCATTTTTGAAGCAGAGAATCCAGGATACAGTTCAAACCTTACAAAAACAGATTTAGAAATTCTAGAAGAGTTAATCAAGGACCCTAGACAAAAAATTGAACGAATTGCAAGGAATACAAAAATGTCAACAAAAACGATTACAAGATGTCTGGAGAAATTGCATGAAAATGAAGGAATACAGTTTACACTAGTCTATGATCCTAGAAAAATTGAAAATTTTATTCCTCATGCCATACTTACTTGGATAGAAGGAGATCTGAAAGAAACTTTAGAAAGTTTGAATGACTCATTTTCTGAATCATATTTACAAATTCCTTTCATAGCAAAAAATCAAATTGTTTTGTTTATGTATAGTGATAATATTTTCAAAATGGATGAACTGACACAAAAAGTCAGAAATATTAAAAATATAAAATCGGCTGATTTGTTCATTCCAAAAAAGATTTCATTTTACATAAAATGGATAGAAAAAGCAATAAAAGATTTCAAAAAATCACCAAAATTACACCTAATTTATCAAACCAATTAAATAAGAATAATTTTTCAAATATAATATGAAAGAGACAAAGATCTACGAAGGAAAAATTTTAGGTCTTAGTGTTTATGATGGGAAAATAGAAGGCAGAAAAGTCAAACGAGAGGTTATCAAACATAGAGGTGCTGCAGCAATGCTTGCTTTTGATGAAAATAAAAAAGTAATTCTTGTTAAACAACATAGATTTCCACATGGATATGTTTTAGAAATTCCTGCTGGAACATTAGAAAAAAAAGAAGAACCGGTAAAATGTGCATTTAGGGAATTAGAAGAAGAGACTGGATATAGAGCAAAAAAAATGACTCCCCTCATCACCTATTATCCGTCAATTGGCTATAATGCAGAGATAATTCATTGTTTTGTAGCCTCAGGATTAGAGAAAATATCTGATTTAAAGTTAGATGAGGATGAAATATTATCTGTAGTAAAAATGGATTTTAAAAAACTTCTATCGATGATAAAAACTGGTAAAATTCAGGATTCAAAAACAATATGTGCAGTTTTAACATATGCTGTAAAGAAAAAATTGTATTAATTATTCATTATAGATAGGTTGTACAAGATCTGCAACATCAGCCCAAGATTGTGCAATTCTTTCAAACATGTATATTAAATCAAGAAAGTCTAAAGGAATTTGTTTTTTGTTACCTAATGTAGTTCGAAGTAAGCTAAGTTTCTCTTCATATTTTTTATGCATTGAAATTGCTTCAATAGCTAAAAGTCTATCAGGCTTTGTAAAAGCATCAATAGATTTTTCAGCAATATTATTGAAATCTTTTACTACATCATGGATTTTTTTAGATAATTCCCTAGATAATGAAAAGTTGAAGATAAAATTTGAGAGTTCAACAATAGAATCACCTGCATTTTCAAGAACGTTTGCTGCAACTCTATAATCAAGTACATCGATATTTTCTAAATTAAATGCATTAGACAATCTTTTATCAACTAGTGTACTACGAATTAAACGAACAAGTAAGAAGTATTGTCTATTCACTTCAACATCACGTTTTGATAAGGTTTGAAGATTAGATTTATCATCTGAAATTAATCCATGTAATACATCATTGTACATTCCAAGTGCGATAGAACTTATTCGTTTGAGAATTTTTGGTGGATTAAGAGTTGTGGCATCTAAAAGAAATTGCATGTTAATGTGAGATGCATCTTCTTCAATTATTTCCATTCCAACTAATCTTCTCATTGAATTACGAATCTCTTCTCTATCTTTACCAGGAATAATAGATTTTGAATTAATTACAATGATATCATATCCTAAAAGATACGCACCTGTAATATTTGCTACAATATTTTCTCCTTTAGATAACGGATAAGAAATTACTAGTTCTTTTGTTGGTCTAGTTTCTTTACTGGCAGAAATGGAAATACTATCTTGACCAGTTTCCAGTTCAACTTGAATGCCTTTATCTAAATTATTTGCAACAACCCATTCTTTAGGTAATGATACAAGAATACTACTTCCAATTCTTTGTAGGCGTCGAACAAATTTAGTCAATTTATACTAATTTAATTAATTTAAGCCATATTCTTATATTTTGTGTAAAGTTTAAACTTAGATTAATGGAGGCAACGGCATTTTGTCCAGCACACATTACAGGCTTTTTCAAAGCCCATTTAGATGGCAGTCAAGATAATTTAAAGAATTTAGGATCTATGGGAGCAGGTTTTTCAATTAAACAAGGAGTTACAACTAAAGTAAAAATCCAGACAATAGATAATCAAAGTTCAAATTTTAAAATCACAACACATGGGTATCAATCAGACAAAACAGATGTTTCACAATACGTATTAAATGAATTTCTAAAACTTGGAGATTTTTCAAACAAGTTTTTTGATATAGAACATGATATTTCTATTCCAGTTGGGTATGGCTTAGGATCTAGTGGTGCTGTTGCATTATCATTATCATTTGCATTAGATCAAGCACTTGACACAAAATTAGAGAAAACAATGATTGGTCAAATTGCACATAATGCAGAAGTTAGTTGTAAAACAGGATTAGGAGATGTTTTAGCATCATATCATGGTGGATTTGAAATTCGTATTAAACCAGGTGCTCCAGGAATTGGTCATGTTGAAAAAATCACTATAGACAAAATTTCCGTTATCATGATTTGCTTTTCTCCAATATCTACAAACAAATTCATCAAAGAACGTTTATCACAAATTAATGGATTAGGAGGAAAAATGGTAAATCAATTATTAGAAACAAAAGATTATGATCATTTTCAAGATATGTCATTAGAATTTGCAAAATATGTAGATGTTATGACTCCAAGAATGCAAAAAATAGTTAAGGAATTATCTGACAATGATATTAAATGTGGAATAGCTCTATTTGGCGAAACAATTTTTTCAATGGTTCCACAAAATGATGAATCTAAAGTTTTAAAGATTCTACAAAAATATTCTGATGGAATTATAATTAAATCAGAATTAGATGACATTGGAGCCAGAGTATTAATTAATTAATCAAAAATTATGTCATTAATTCCTAAATCTCATCCAAGAGCTAAATCACTTTTAATTCGTGAGAAACTAGTTGAAGGCTTTAACAATGGGTTGGTTGCAAAAGAAGGTCTTTTGGCTCAAGGTAGAGGGGAGGCTTTTGATTATCTTCTCGGAGAGAAGACAGGTAAGGCTGCTTTGCAGGCCATAAGGGCTGCAGCTGCACAGCTTCTTGTAGCAGAAATGCCCGTTATCTCAGTTAATGGAAATATAGCAGCATTATGTCCAAAACAAATTGTAAAGTTATCAAAGCAGATCAAAGCAAAACTTGAGGTAAATTTGTTTTATGTAAATGAAAAAAGAAAACAGGCAATTATTAAAACTCTCAAAAAAAATGGAGCCAATGAAATTTTAGGTTCTAAAACTACTTCATCTAAAAAATTACGAGGAATTGATTCTGCTAGAAGAATTGTTGATAAAGATGGAATTTTTGTAGCAGATGTTGTTGTAGTGCCATTAGAAGATGGGGATAGAACTATGGCACTTAGAAAAGCAGGCAAAACAGTCATAACATTTGATCTAAATCCGCTCTCCAGAACTTCACAGACTGCTAATATTACAATTGTAGATAATGTAACACGGGCAATTGATTTGCTAATTAACGAATCAAAAAAACTATCAAAAAAGAATAAAAAAAGTCTTCAAAAAATAGTTGATGATTTTGATAATAAGAAAAATCTAAGGGAAAATATTATTCAAATTAAAAATAATTTAACAAGGAGATCTAAAATTGCATAAAACTGTACAAGATATTATTAACATGAAAAAAGAAAAAAAGAAAATTTCAGTGATTACAAGTTATGATTACACTCTAGCTTCATTATGTGACAAAGCAGGAATTGATGTATTACTTGTTGGAGATAGTGCAGGAATGGTAATGCTTGGTTATGAAAATACAATTCCTGTCACAATGGATCAAATGTGTATGTTTACTGAAGCAGTAAGTAGAGCAAGAAAAAATTCACTTTTAGTAGCAGATTTACCCTTTATGTCATACCAAGCAAGTATTGAAGATGCAATAAACAATTCAGGGAGATTAATCAAAGCAGGTGCAGATGCAGTAAAACTTGAAGGTGGTTCTATAATGGCAGAAACAATTAGCGCAATAGTTGATGTAGGAATTCCTGTAATGGGGCATATTGGACTTCAGCCTCAAACCACAATACTATCAGAAGGATACAAAGTTCAAGGTAAAACAAAAGATTCAGCAATGAAGTTAATTGAAGATGCAAAGGAACTAGAAAATGTAGGGGTTTTCAGCATTGCATTAGAAATGGTAAGTCATGAAGTAGCTCAAATTATTTCTGAAACAGTTACCGTTCCTATAATTGGAATTGGTTCAGGAGTAAATTGTGATGGACAAGTATTGGTCGTTCAAGATGTGTTAGGAATGTATGATAAAATTAAACCAAAATTTGCCAAAAGATACATGAATTTATCTGAAGATATTGTAAAATCACTTGAAGAGTATAGATCTGATGTAGAATCTGGAGCATTTCCTGCTAAAGAAAACTCATTTTCAATGAATGAAGAAGAATTAAAAAAATTACGTGAAGAACTTGGCAGTTAATAAGAAATTAAAAACAAAAGATCATCCATCTTTAGATATAGTTAGTTCACACGGAATGGAGTTATCAGGGAAAAAAATTGTGCTTTGTGTAGCTGGTAGTGTTGCAGCATACAAAGCAATTGAACTTGCAAGATTACTAATGAGACATGGAGCATATGTAACATGTGTTACCAGTAATGCAGTTACAAAATTAATACAACCAGAATATTTCAAATGGGCTACAGGTAATGAAGTAATTACAAAACTTACAGGCGAACTAGAACATATCAGATTAGCAGATTATAATCAATCAGATTTAGTAATAGTATATCCTGCAACAGCAAATACATTAGGAAAATTGGCTAATGGAATTGATGATACGCCTGTATCTACAGTACTTACCGTAGGATTTGGATCAAAAATTCCAATTTTGATGTGTCTTGCAATGCATGCATCCATGTATGAAAATTTAGCAGTTAAAAAAAATATAAAATTTTTAAAAAATAAAATTGAATTTCTTTCTCCTAATCTAATTGAAGGTAAAGCAAAATCCCCAGAACCTGAGGATGTTTTAGAAAATGTATTAAAGAAATTTGGATCCTCATCTGTATTAAAAAATAAAAAAGTGTTAATCACTGCAGGACCAACAATTGAACAAATAGATCCTATACGTGCAATTACAAATCAGAGTTCTGGAAAAACAGGAGTCAGTTTAGCATCTGAATTAATTTCTGCAGGAGCTAAAGTAACTTTTGTTTATGGACCAGGAAATGAAAAACCGCCAAAAGGTGCAAAAATAATCAATGTTGTATCTAGTAAAGAGATGCATTCTGCAGTAAAATTGGAATTAAAGAAAAAATTTGATATTGTGATTATGGCAGCAGCTGTTGCCGATTATATTCCTACAATTCAAAGTAAGAATAAAATTAAAAGTTCAAAATTAAGTATGAATATCAGCCTCAAAAAAGCTCCAAAAATAATAGATCAAATTAAAAAATATCAAAAAGATGTTTTACTTGTTGGTTTTAAAGCAGAAACAAATTTTACAAAAGCTCAATTAATCAAGTCTGCTCAAAAAAAATTAAAAGAATCAACAGCAGATATGATTATAGCAAATGATATTGGTTCAATTAGATATAAAAAAAATCCTAAAAATAATCAAGTGATCATAGTAGATTCTAAAAAGAATATTGTTTCAGGGTGGATGAATAAAGAAAAAATTGCTAAATTTATTAGAAAACAAATTGAAACAAAAATAAAATGAAAAAATTAGAACTTTAAAAAATAGTTATTGAATATAAAGAAACTAAAATAAAATTATTAAAATTAAATAATAAAAAATTAAAAGGGGATCTAAAACAACTCGAACATAGATACTATCATGAAACTGGTAGGGCATTACAATTAGATTTAGAAGAGATTACATAAAATAGATCAAAGATTGTGTAAACATGAAGATGAAATTCATTCATTCAGAATACAAGCAACGAAATATGAAAATTTGGAATGAAGTGGCTCCAAGATATCATAAGAGATGGGCTAGTGTAAATAAAGGTCCTTTTCAAAGTACAAAAAAATTAGTTGAATTAGTAAACATCAACAAAGGTGATGCAGTGTTAGATGTTGCATGTGGTACTGGAGTAGTAACAAATGAAATTCAAAAAAAAATTGGGAAATCAGGATATGTAGTAGGAATAGACACTTCAAGTACAGCAATTAAAATTGCAGAAAAATTGAATGGTAAAAAATTAAATGTAGATTTTATGAATACTGATGCAGAAAAATTCTATTTTTCTAAAAAATTTGATGTTGTTACTTGTCAATATGCATTATTTTTCTTCCCTAATGCTCAAAAAGCATTAAAAAATATGAAAAACAGCCTCAAAAAATCAGGAAAAATTGGAATTTCTGTACATGGAAGTAAAGATACTGTTCCTTTCTTTAGCAACATTATAGATTCAGTTACCAAGTATATTCCAGATTATGTTCCGCCAGGTTCTCCAGATCTAGATAGATTTGGAACAAAATCTGCATTAAAATCAGAAGTAAGTAAAGCAGGATTCTCAAAGATTATTGTAAAAGACTATGTCTTTCATTACAGTCCAGGAAAATTTGAGGATTATTGGAAAAATTATCTAAAATACATTGCAAAACCACTAAAAGAAAAACTAAACGAATTAGATTATTCAAAAAGAAAGGAATTGAAACAATTAGTCAAGGAGAAAACATCACAATATACAAAGAAAAATGGAGAAATTTTATTTCCTTGGCAAGTTTTAATTCTAAGTGCTAAAAACTAGATTGAAGAGACATGGGCAAAGAAAGTAAGAAAATAGAAGATAAACCAAAAAGAAATGATTTAAAATCATTTCTTAAAAAGAGAGCACCATTTTATCTTGCTGCAATTGCACTAGTAGCAATATCTGCACAGGGGATATTAACAGAGAAAAATTTAGAAAATAGCTTACCAGATCTTTCAGATGAAGAACAAAAAGTCACAGATATTTTGATGAATTTCAATAATGGAGATGAATCAAAAATGACTGTAATAGAGGTAATAAAAAATCAAATAAATGATGAATATCCAGATGGAAAAATTTTTGGACATAAAAAAACTAATGTAGAATTAGTGGTAACAAATCTAAATTCTGATGAATATAATGTAATTCTTAATTTTAAATCATATAAAGGAGAAATAAATTTTGATTGGAATGTTAATGTTAGTTCTGAAAAAATTACATCGAATAATCCAGAATCAAAACATGTTATTGAAGTAGTTTCTTATTCCTAGACTCAAATTGTAACTAAATCTTTAGTAAATTTATGCATTATAATTGGTTGTTCTTTTACAATTAATGAATCCTCTATTCTAATTCCAAATTTATTTTCAATGTAGATTCCTGGTTCAACAGTGATTGCCATGTTTTCTTTTAATTTTATATTACTTCTATAAGAAATACATGGTAGCTCATGTACTTCTAATCCAATTCCATGTCCTGTTGAATGGATAAAGTATTGACCGTAATTTTGATCTTCAATGTATTTTCTACATGCAAGATCTACATCTTTGCAATCAACATCAAGTTTAACAGATTTTAAACCAAGTCTTTGAGATTCTTTAACAATTTCATATGCTTCATTTGCTTGTGATGAAATTTTTCCAAGTGCAAATGTTCTGGTTGCATCAGAAACATATCCTTTGTATCTCAATGTAAGATCAGTTACTACTAGATCTCCTTTTTTGAATTTTCTATTTGTAACTTGAGCATGAGGTAATGCACCATTTGGACCTCCTGCTATAATTAATGGGTTAAGTGTAGATTTGTATCCAGTGTCAAACATTTCTTGTTCCATTGCATATGTCATCAAAATTGTTTGTAATTCAGATTCTTTTTGCCCAACTTTCATTTTTTTAGTACAAATTTGGAACATTTCATCGATGATTTTTGAGGCTTTTTTGAGAATTTGTATTTCTTTTTCATCTTTTATGATTCTAGCATTGTAAAATGGTTCAGTTGATGATTTTATTTTTGGAATTGATTTTTTTAAAGACATCATTACTGAATAATTCTGGCAATCAGTACAAACACGATTTTTCTTAATTTTTTTAATAACTGAGGTAATCAGACCTTCTCCCCGTTCTGCAGTAATTACATCACAGTCTACAGATTCTTCTTTTGCTCTTCCAACTTCAAGTTCAGGTGCAATTATTGTAGTTTTTCCATTTTTTTCAAGTAAACCTATTGCCTCACCCCAAAATCCAGTCATGTAAAACAAATTTTCAGGCTCAAATGTAACCAAAGTATCGCAGTCAATCTTTTGAGCATATTTCAAAATATTCTTTCTACGCTGGTTCATACAGAGATATTTCCAATTCTCAATTTATGTATGATGTAAAGTTTGTATATGGAAAATTAGGTCATATCACAATGGCTGAAGCGAAGAAAAAAGTAGTTGCATTACTATCTGGAGGATTAGACAGTCAACTTGCAGTAAGAATGATGCAAGAACAAGGTTTTGAAGTATCAGCTGTTGCAATTAAAACTCCATTTTGTGATTTTGATTGTGGAAGAGGATGTGGTTTTGAAATTAGAGAAAGAGCAGATGATCTTAATGTAAATTTAAAAACAGTTTATCTTGGTGATGAATACATTGAGATGTTAAAACATCCAAAGCATGGAATCGGTGCAGGATTTAATCCGTGTGTTGATTGTAGAACAATGATGTTTGATGCAGCAAAAAAACACATGGAAGAAATTGGTGCAGAATTTATTATTTCAGGAGAAGTATTAGGTCAACGTCCAATGAGTCAACATGCACCATCATTACATATTATTGAAAAAGAATCAAATTTGACTGGAAAAATTGTTAGGCCATTATCTGCCGGATTATTACCAGCATCAGATGCAGAAAAGGATGGATTGATCAAAAGAGAAAATCTTGGAATGATTAGAGGAAGACAAAGAAAAATTCAAATACAAATGGCTAAAGAATACGGTATTGAAAATCCACCGAATGCAGGTGGTGGTTGTTTGTTAACTGAACCACAATTTGGAATTAAAGCTAAAGATTTGTTTGATCATATAGAAACTCCAACAATTAATGAAATTGATTTGTTAAAAATTGGAAGACACTTTAGGTTAGATGAAGAAACAAAATTTGTTGTAGGAAGAAACAAAGATGAAAATGAAATGATTAAAGCATTAGCGTTACCGGGAGATATTTTACTTGAGGCTAAAGATTACGTAGGACCAGTTTCAATTTTACGTGGTAAGAATGTAAAGTTACATGTAGAATTTGGATCAGCTGTAACTCTAAGATATTCAGATGCACCAAAAACTGAACACAGTGTTGTTTCTGTTAAAAATGGAGATTCAACTGATGAAATTAGTTTAGAATGTGCAGAAGAGCAATCTTATCTTAAATTTAGAATGT
>JABMOR010000104.1 GCA_013203245.1 Candidatus Nitrosopumilus sp. | reverse complement strand
ACGTCTCAGATTAGTTTATGATCAAATGCCTGAACCATAGTATGTAATTGCTATGGGAGCTTGTGCAATTACTGGGGGGTTGTATTTTGATTCATACAATGTACTTCCAGGGATTGACGGAATTATTCCAGTTGATGTCTATGTTCCAGGATGCCCACCTAGACCTGAAACTCTAATTCAAGGATGTATGTTATTACAAGAAAAAATCAAGAGAATGAAGGCTAGGAAGTTTGTATAATGAGTACTGAAACTGAAAATCCTCCTGAAGATACTACTAAAGTAGAATCACCTCCACCTGCACCAAAAAAACCTGAAGCAACACCTGTAGTGATACCTGCGTTTGAAAAAAGTATTGCTGATAAAATTGTTGAAAAATTTGGCGATAAAGTTGAAGTAGGATTTGTAAAAGAAGATAGAGTCAGAATTAATGTTGGTAGAGAAAATGTTCATGATGTTGCTGAATTCATTCGTGATGGGCTAAATTATGACCATGTTGAATCTGTTTCAGGTGTAGATTACCCACAAGATAATGAAATTGAAGTTGTTTACCATATAGGATCCTATGATGATTCTTCATTAGCAAGACAAATACTAGTTTTAGCTACAAGAGCACAAAGAGAAACAAATCCAATTCCTGGAAATGATGCTACTAGACTTCCAACTCTTCGAGATGTATTTTACAGTGTAGAATTTCATGAAAGAGAAATTTTTGAAATGTTCGGTGTTTTCTTTGAAGGTCATCCAGATAATAGACGATTACTTTTACCAGAAGATTGGGCAGACTTACCTCCACTTCGAAAGGACTTTACAATAAAGGGGCGATAGATATGACTTTTAAATTACCCCCAGGGTTAGCACTCCAAAAAGTAGATGAGAAAATAATGACTCTCAATGTTGGACCACAACATCCTGGTTCTGGACACATGAGACTTATTGTACAAATTGACGGTGATTACATTGTTGCATGTGATCCTGATCCTGGATATGTTCACCGTGGAGAAGAAAAGATGGCTGAATATAGAAATTATATTCTAAACATTCCTCATTTAGAAAGACCTGTAATTCATGATTCATGTAATGTATTGTATCCTTATGTTTTAGGATCTGAAGAAATTCTTGGAATTGAAGTTCCTGAACGTGCAAAATATGTTAGAGTTATTGCATCTGAACTAAACAGATGTATCTACATAATGTACTGGCTTGCAATTTATGGAATCTTTTTAGGCCATTCTACTATGTTTATGTGGCCAGCAGGAGACCGTGAACTCTTAATTGATCTTATGGAAAAAATGACTGGTGCAAGAGTTACACATGCACATTTTGTTCCAGGTGGAGTTAGAAATGATTTACCACCAAACTTTGAAGATGTTTGTTTACGTCAAGTTAACTATTTTGAAAAACGTATCAAAGAATATGCTGCAATCTTTTATGATAATCCAATCTTGATTGCCAGAACTAGAGATACTGGTGTTCTATCTAGACAAGATGCAATTAGGTATGGAACAACTGGTTCTGTACTTCGTGCGAGTGGTGTTGATTATGATCTTAGAATAAAGGAACCATATGATGTCTATGAAGAATTAGATGTTCACACTAATGTAATGAAGGAAGGAGATTCTTATGCAAGATCCAAAATTCCATGGCTTGACATGCTAGAAAGTTGTAATATAATTAGACAGGCATTACAAAAAATGCCAAAGTCAGGATCTGTTAGAACTAAACTAAAACCAAACCCAAAAGGTAAAGGACTTGATTCTGTATACAAGCGTGTAGAATCAGGCAGAGGTTCATTAGGTTGCTATATCGTATCTGATGGAAAAGTAGAACCATACAGAGTAAAGTTAAGCGTCCCTTCTTTTAGAAATCTAATTGCATTACCAAATCTTCTCAGAGGTGAAAAACTAGGTAACATGCCTTCTGTTTATTGGAGTTTAAACTATTGGCCAGTGGAGGCAGACCGATAAATGTCAGTTATTGCACCAAAATTCAAACTAAGTGAATTTATCAAATCATTACTTGATAATATTTTCTGGATAATATTACTACTAGTTTTGATTGGTGTTCCGGCAGTATTCATAATTCTATTTGTTATTCCGATGCCAGTAATCGATGGAGAACTACTTACACCATTTCTTGCATTAACTTGGTTAGCGGATCCCACACGTATTCTTCCTGTTGTTAAGGCATTCATGGGAACTGATATTTTTAGAGTGATGGCATTTCCTGGATTTGGATTTGCAGCATTGTTAGCAGCTGGAACAATATTTGTTGAAAGAAAGATGCTTGCAAAATTACAATTAAGAGTTGGTCCTTTTTACTGTGGAAAGTTTGAAGGTATTTTACAATTAATGGGTGACGGACTAAAATTAATCTCAAAAGAAATTATCATTCCAGCAAAAGCTGATAAACCAATTTTCTGGGCAGCCCCCGTACTCTTTGTTGCAGCAGCAGCAGCATTCGTTGCATTCATTCCTGTAGCTCCTGGTTGGGTAGTTGCAGATGTAGACTTGGGATTACTGGGAGTATTTGCAGTAATTGGATTCTTCCCTATCATTACAATTCTTTCTGCATGGTCTGCAAACAGTAAATTCCCATTCATTGGTGGTATCAGGGCTTTATTCCAAATGGTTTCATTTGAAATTCCATTAATTCTATCTTTGTTGGGTGTTGTTATGTTAACTGGTTCTCTAAATCTATCTGAAATTGCTGCAAGTCAATCTGTCTTCCCATGGATTGTATTTTTACCAGTAGGCGCTATTGTATTTTTCATTACAATGCTTGCAGAATTAGAACGAATTCCATTTGACTTACCAGAGGCAGAAAGTGAAATTGTCGCTGGATGGTTAACAGAATTATCTGGAATGATGTATGGTCTTGTCCAATTAGGAACATATCTAAAACTTTACGCGTTTGCAGGTCTGTTTGTTGTATTATTCCTTGGTGGCTGGAATGGTCCAATGATTGTACCTCCATTCCCAGCAGAACTTCTTACAACTGGAATTACCATAGGTCCTATCACTGCAGGACCATTCCCTGGATTACCATTATTTACACAAGAAATGCTTAATGGTACACTTATGTTTGTCTTGAAAACTGCTGGTGTCATATTCTTCATATTGTTACCAAGAGGTGTATTCCCAAGAATTAGAGTTGACATGTTGTTGAATCTTGGATGGAGCAAATTAATTGGACTAGCTTTCGTTAACATCTTTATTGCACTTGGCTTGCTTTACGCTGGAGTGTTAGGACCAGGAGGACTACAATAATGGGCACTGCAACTGGTATTATTCGTGCATTAAATTCTGGAATTAAACATATTGCAATGAAGAGATTCACTCTTCGTTATCCTGAAGAGAAATTAAAGTTTGTAGGTGATGGATATCAATTTGATCCATCAACTGGTGTTGGCATTGCTGGATTAAAAGGACGTCATATGTTATTTCATGATCACTGTACTGGTTGTCAATTATGTTCAATTGCATGTGAAGGTGTTGCAGAAGCAATTGCAATGGTAAAGGTTCCTGAAGAACAAAAACAAAATAAAAAATCCATCATGCCACAAATTGACTATGGGAAATGTGTTTTCTGTGGCCTGTGTGTAGATGCATGTCCATTTTATGCACTATACATGACTAATGATTATGAATTATCTTCATTTTCAAAAGAAGGTCTGATTTACACTCCTGCTCAACTACAGGTAAAACCATACGTTGCACAAGACAGTGAAATACAAATTTCTGATAGAGGTGCAACACATGGCTGATGCGGTTTTTCTTGCATTAACTGTAATTACAATTGGTTCTGCAATTGCAGCACTTGAAATGAGATCATTGATTTATGGTTCAATTGCTTTGATGGGAACTTTGGGTGGCGTTGCAGGTTTCTTTTTCTTGCTTGATGCACCATTTGTTGCATTATTCCAAATAGCAGTTTATGTTGGTTCTATCGCTGTTTTGATTTTGTTTACTGTAATGTTAGTAAAAAGAGAATTAATTTTTAAAAAAATTGAAGACAAACGTAGAAAGTTTGCAGGTATTGGGTTGATGCTTGTATTCATGGTTGCATTAGGTGCAGTATTCTTAGATTCTGGAATTAAAACAATAACTACTGATGAACCTGCCCCTGATTTTAGAGATATTGGAATTGACTTTGTAACGTATTATTGGCCAGCATTAATTTTGATGGGATTAATTCTTGCAGGATCTGTTACAGGTTCACTAGTTTTAGCTAGACGAGAGGATGTGGAGAATGACCAGCGAGCTAATTGATTTTACACTAGTTTCAGTGGCCCTATTAGGAATAGGAATTTACGGTCTTGCAGTTAAACGTAATTTTATTCGAATGCTTTTTGCAGTTGAAATTATTATCAATGCCGCAAATCTCAACATTGTTGCATTTGGTAGATTCTTACCACACAGTGGTGGTCAAACAATGGCATTATTTTCAATTGCAATTGCAGCAGCAGAAGTGGCAGTTGGATTGTCATTAATCATTGTTGCTTATCGCATGTATCAGAATGTAGATATTGCAGACTTTAGGAGCTTGAAGGGATAATGGAATATGCATTATTACAGGCAGTATTTTTGCCATTACTTTTATCGCCAGTAGCTTACATTATTGGAAGAAAAGTTGGACCTACACCTGCAATGTGGTTTACATTTGCAATTCTATTGTATACAACAATTCTCATAATTAATGCAGCATTATCTGGTACTGTAGAGGAACATTATCCATGGACAGAACAGTTTGGTGAATTTGGTTTCTTACTTGACGGATTAGCATCGCCATTTGCAATAATGATTTATGTCCTATCTACTATTTTGGCAATTTACTCAAAACCATACATGATTCATAAATTTCATGAACAATTTGAGGAAGAACATAAAATTAACACCTCTGTAAGTGGTCAAACTTCTATAGTTGAATCTTCATCTCTTTCAAATTATATAAATGCTAAATCTGGACTTTACTTTGCACTTTATCTTGTGTTTGCAATGGGTATGCTTGGAACTGTTCTTTCAACTAATTTGATTGAATTTTATGTATTCTTTGAGGTTATGTTAATTCCAGGTTTCTTCTTAGTTGCACTTTGGGGTGATGGACCAAGAAGAAAAATTGGTTTAATGTTCTTGTTTTGGACTCATGCTGGTGCAGTTGTTTTACTATTGGGCTTTCTGATGATTGGTCTTACAATTGGAAGTTTCGACTTTGCAGACATCAATGAATCAGAAATACCTTCTGACATTGTCATGCTTTCGGCAGTTGCAATTTCAATTGGACTTGGTGTAAAACTAGCAGTCTTTATGTTCCATATTTGGCTTCCATATGTTCACGGTTCTGCACCAACACCAATCAGTGCATTATTGTCCCCTGCCATGATCGGAATTGGTGCTTATGGTATTTTCAGATTAATTGTTGAATTCTTACCTGCAGCGTATGCAGATCTTGCAATATGGTTCCACATTTGGGGTCTTGTTACAATGATTTACGGTGGTGCAATGGCGCTGATGCAAGATGACTTGAAACGTATGCTTGCATATTCTAGTATTAGTCAGATGGGTTACATCCTATTTGGTATTGGTTCAATTTCTGTACTTGGTCTTGCAGGTGCTGAGATGATGTATGTAACACACGCCATTGGTAAAGGCATTCTCTTCATGATGGCTGGAATTATTATTGTTAAAGTTGGAACTAGAAGTATCTCTAAACTTGGAGGATTAGCAGGAAAGATGCCAATCACTGCTGTATGTGCAGTTATTGGTGCATTAACAATAATGGGTGTTCCGCCAACAAGTGGTTTCATGGGAGAATGGATTCTCTTTTTCGGTGCATTAGAGACTGCAATTGAAGAAGGCTCAACACTTAGAGCAGTAACATTTGGTCTAGGTCTCATTGCAACAGCTCTTACAATGTCTTACATGCTATGGATGCTAAAACGGGTATTCTTTGGAAAAACTCCTGAACATCTTGAACATGTGAAGGAAGGAAGTTGGCATATGACTGTACCAATGATGGTATTAGCAGGATTCTCAATTGTAGTTGGTATTTATCCAGATATTTTCTTGAAGACAATAATTCCATACATGAATGGAGTGTTAGGAGTTTAGATTATGGCAATAGAAGCTTTCGGATTACCATTTGAAATTGGAGCAGCAAGTGCTTGGTTGGTTTGGATTCTACCATTTGCTGCTGCATTAATTATTCCAGGTATTGGAAAATTATCAAAACATGCAACTGGATATGTTGCAGTGGCATTTGCTTTGATGAGTGCATTATCTGCAGTATCACTTCTTCCAATGGCTTTGGAGGCTCATGAAATACATGATCAGATAATGTGGATAGATGCACTTGGTCTTAAAGCTGGAGTTTTGGCAGATCCACTTTCAATAATAATGGCAAATGTAGTTGGTTGGATTTCATTCCTCATTATGATTTACAGTACAGGATACATGAAAGGCGATAAAGACATTACAAGATTTTGGTTCTGGATGTTGTTCTTTATTGGTTCAATGCAATTAATCGTACTATCTGATAACTTACTTCAAGTATTCTTTGGATGGGAAGGTGTAGGACTTGCGTCTTATGCATTGATTAGCTTTTGGTATCGTGATAAAAAGAAAGATCATGTTGGTGTTGAAGGTAGAACTGTTCTTGGTATGTTAGATTACTATTCACCAACACATGCTGGTATGAAGGCATTCATCATGACCAAAGTTGGAGATGTGATGATGATTGCAGGTATGTTATTGATATTTTTGTTTGCAGGTACTTTTGGATTTAAAGAATTAATGCATGAAACTGAATGGGCAACTAACATGGCTGCTCAGGGACTATTAGTTCCTGCATTTGTTTTATTATTTGGTGGTGCAATGGGAAAATCTGCACAATTTCCACTAAACGAATGGCTGTTAGAAGCAATGACTGGTCCTACTGCAGTTTCTGCATTAATTCACGCAGCAACTATGGTTAAAGCAGGTGTTTTCTTGGTGGCAAGAATTGGTCCACTAGTATTTGCATTAGGTGCTGCAGGAATTATGGCGGACCAATTCTTTGAGATAATTGCTTGGACTGGTGCAATTACTGCATTATTACTTGCAACACAAGGTATGGTGAATAATGAAATTAAGAAAGTTCTTGCATATTCTACTGGTTCTCAAATTGGTTATATGATGATGGCATTAGGTGTTGCAGGATTGTCTCATCAATATGTTGATGGTTATACTGCAGGATTTTACCATTTAATTTCTCACGCAATGTTCAAGGCTTCATTATTCATGGCAGCCGGTTCTCTGTTACATATTGTTGGCTCTAGATTCATGAGCGATATGGGTGGTTTGAGAAAACAAATGAAAAAAACTTATGTGTTCATGTGGGCTGCAGGCCTTGGTTTAATGGGTGCACCATTTATCACTACAGGCTTTTGGAGTAAGGATGCAATCTTTGCTGCAGTCTATACATCTGGAAATGAATGGGCCATGCCACTATACCTTATCGCTGTTCTAACTGCTGTTATTACTGCATTTTACACAACAAGAATGATTGGATTAGTCTTCTTTGGAAAGAATAGTAAACACATCGAAAAGATGGAGGAAGAAGGACATCATATTCATGAAGCACCAATGTCCATGTGGATTCCGTATGGAATTCTTGCAGTACTTACTATTGGAATTGGTCTTATTGGATTATCTGCAGAAGAAGGACTACATCACTTGTTTGTAGACTATCTTGAAGAATCATTTGGTATTCACACTGCACATGTTACTAATGAAGCATCAATTTTACCAGAATTCTTGCAAGGTCTTAATCCTGTTGCTTTAGGTTCTTCACTAGTAGCATTTGCTACGGGAATTGGATTAGGTTACATATTCTATATTGGTAGATGGGTTGATCCTGTAAAGTTTGTAAATTCAAATATTATCTTTTACTCTATTCACAAACTTTTCTTAAACAGATGGTATCTTAACGCAATGGTGTACTGGTGCTTTGTTGTAGCCCCTCTATGGCTTGCAAGAGGTGTATTCCGATACTTTGAAAAGACCGCTATCGATTACGGTATGAATGCTGGAGTCCAAAAAGCAGTTGGATGGAGTGCTAAAGTCGTTCAAGGCACTCAAACCGGTGTTTCACAATCATATCTATTCGTATTTGGAGCAGGATTACTATTCGTAGTTCTGATATTATTGATATAGGAGAATGATGAAATGTTAGAAATTACTTCAACTCCATTGGTATTAATTGCAATTTTGGGTACTGTCGGAATTCTTCTTCCAATAATTAGCATCGCAAGAAAAGAACAAGGCTCAAATTCATTTTATGCAATCATTGCATTTGCAGCATTAGCAGTATCCATGGGATATGTTGGATATCAATTTTATGCAGACAATATTGCAGCAGGTGCTCTATTTTCAGAAGACGTAATTGTAGATGATGCATTTGGAGGATTCTTTGCAATTGCAATGCTTATTGTTGCTATTTTCACAACTGTAGGATCTTTCAATTATATGCGAAAGCATAATTCTCCTGCCGTTTACTATTCACTAATTTTACTTGCAACTATTGGTATGGTGCTAGTAGCATATTCTACTGATTTGATAATGTTATTTGTTGCATGGGAACTGATGAGTATTCCAACATACATCTTGGTTGGATATATGAAAAAGAATCCAAGTTCTAATGAAGCTGCTCTAAAATATTTCCTCTTTGGTGCATTGTCTTCTGCAATCATAGTTTATGGAATTTCAATTTCTTATGGATTAACAGGTTCTACAAATATTGGGGAAGTCATTCAAGGTTATTCAACACTTGATCCTTCCATGTTGCCACTCGCATTACTTTCTGTTGGAATGTTTATTGCAGGATTTGGATTCAAAATGGGACTCGTACCTTTCCATCAATGGCTTCCAGATACCTATGAGGGTGCCCCACCTACAATTACGGCACTATTAGCTGCTGCAACCAAGAAAGCAGGATTTGCTGCAACAATTAGAATCGTAGTTCTTGGAATGGTCGTTTTGAATCTTGATTGGACTTTAGCTCTTGGAATTATCGCAGTAATGACCATGACTATTGGAAATGTTGCTGCAATTATGCAAAAGAACATTTCCAGAATGTTAGCATATTCTAGTATAGCACATGCAGGATACATTTTGATTGGACTTGCAGTTGCACCACATAGTTCTCTTGGTTTACAGGGTTCTTTGTATCAAATTATGAATCACGCCGTAATGAAAGGTGCTGCATTTATTGCAGTCACAGGTATTGTTACAACCCTTGCAGTTACTCACATTGACAAATTACAGGGACTTGGAAGACGAATGCCTATTACTGCACTAGGATTAGTTATTGCATTATTTGCTTTGGCAGGTATTCCTCCACTTTCAGGATTCTGGAGTAAATTGATGTTATTTGGAAGTGCTTTAGATGCTGGTTCAGTAATATGGTGGGCACCTTGGCTTGCAATTGCTGGTGTTCTTAATAGTGCATTATCTCTTGCTTACTATGGTTGGATTACAAGAAAGATGTACTTTGAAGGAGAAACTGAAAAGAGAGTTGCAGAACCAAAATCCATTATAGCCGTTATGATTTTCTCAACAATTTTCTTGGTAGGATTTGGTGTATATCCAGAACCATTAATTAAATTTGTAGAATTTGCAACTCCGATAATTAGTTTAGGTTTTATGCCTTAAATGAAGTAAATTTAATTAAATTGTCCAGATTAATTTTTGCATCATTATCTGGAATCTTTCTTAATGCTGATCTTGCTTTTTCTGAAAATTCTTTTAACATTTCTTCCATTTTGTTAAAGACATCTCTAGGATCAGAACTTTTCTTAACTAATAAATTAAATAATTTATCTTCATTTTTCCAATCTAACAAATCATCTCTGATTTGATATGCAATTCCGATATTTTTCCCATATTCAGTTAAAGCCTCAATTTGCTCTTCAGTTCCATTTGCAATGATTGCCCCTATTCTAGCTGCAACTTGAAATGCAACTGCCGTCTTGTATTCGATGACTTTAAGATAATCATCAAATGTTACATCTTTACTAGTTTCCAATATGCCTTCAATCATTTCCCCCTCACTCATTTGCATGGCAGTAGTAGCCAAATCTTTTGTAATTCTAGCATTGTCTAATCTGGAAGAAATTGCAAGAATTAATCCTAAAACAAAATCTCCAGTTAATACGCTGGTGTTATAGCCATATTTTACATGAAAAGGATCTTTTTGCCTTCTCATTGTTTCATTATCAATAATATCATCATGGATAATTGATTCCATATGAAGAAATTCAACAGCACATGAAGCTGAAAGGACATTTTCATCAATTTTACCTACACTTTCAGCTGCCAAATTCAAAATTATAGGTCTAATTCGTTTTCCACCCTCTAAGGAATATTTTAGAGGTTCAATAAATTCAGATTCTGAATAAATGGAGAGTTCATCGTCTAATGCTTGATTAATTCGCTGAATGTATTTTCCATAAGTTTCAAGTAGAGGATTTATCTCGATATTTTTCCTGTCCAAAATGACCTGATCAAAAAACTTTGCTATAAGTAAATAAATCTTGGTGCTCCAGCCGGGATTTGAACCCGGGATCTTTGCCTTGAAAGGGCAAAATGCTTGACCGGTCTACACCACTGGAACCCATGAAAATTATTTTTTATGAGCATAAAATCTTTTGTAAACAACAAAGATTTTTTTATTGGCGTTATTGAAGATGAATCATGAATATAATACAGAAAATTGACGAAATGATAGAAGAAAGAAGTTTACTAAAACACCCATTTTACCAAATGTGGTCTGATGGAAAATTAACACAGGAATCACTAGCAGGTTATTCTAAAGAATACTTTCAACTTGTAAAAGCAGTTCCTTCTTTTATGACTCCAATTATTGACAAGTCACCTCAATCAGTAATTAATGAATTATTAGAAAATCAGCAAGAAGAATCTGATCACATTAAACCCTGGATTGCCTTTGCTGGCGAACTTGGAATATCTGAAGATGAATTAACCTCATATTCTGGAACAACTAAAACCCAGAAAGCAGTATCTGACTTGAATCAATTGATGGATACTTTTGATGGTGGTGCTTGTGCCATGTATGCTTTCGAAAAAGAAATTCCTAAAATCAGTCAAACCAAACTTGATGGCTTGGCAGAATTTTATGGAAAGACTAGTAATGAAGCTACAGAATACTTCAAACTTCATACAGAAGCTGACATTAGACATGCAGCATCTTGGAGAAATATTTTGGAGAAATCTTCAGCTGACTCTAGCTACTTGATTGAAATTGCTGATAAATCAATTTCAGCACAAAATTTGTTGCTTGACAGTTGTTACGAAGAATACTGTTAATCTTATAACATTTTATACCTGAGGGAAAATCCCTTTGCTTAGGGCCCGTAACTCAGCTTGGTAGAGTAACCGGCTCATAACCGGTGAGCCAAGGGATCGAAGCCCTTCGGGCCCATTATTTCCATTAGTTTTAAAATGAGCCAATTAAAAATCATCTGGCAGCGATGAAGAATCAGAGTTATATCTGAATTGATGATTGGAAGGCATTTGACTGAGCAGCCATTACTCATTTGTTAATTTGTTTTTTTACTTTTTCTAGGATGCTTACATCAATTAGATTCTGTTCAAACAAAGCCTCTGTAATTTGTAAAATATTTAGAATTGAGTGCATTTTAACTCCTAATTCTAGCAATGCTTCATCGGCCCCCTCCATTCTGTTTACAATAACATATGCATCTTTTACTGAAACGTCTACTTCTTTCAAAGATTTTACTGCATTAACAACAGAGCCTCCCGTGGTAGCAACATCATCAATCATTACAACTTTCATACCGTCGTGAATTTTCCCTTCAACGGATTTTGATGTTCCATAATCTTTTGGCTTACTTCTAACATAGATTAGGGGTTTGACAGTTTCAATTGCCAATGCTGATGCAATTACTAAACCTCCTGTGGGAACTGAAACAATTGAATCAAAATTATCTAATCCAATATCTTGTTCAATTTCATTTTCAAGAAATTTCACCATTTTTCTAAATTCAAGAGGGTAACTTGGAACTAATCGTAAATCAACATAATACGAACTCTGTTTTCCACTTGCTAGCGTAAATTCACCGAATTTTATTATGCCATTTTGATGCAAAAAGGTTGCAAACTCTTTTACAAATTCCATACAAAAGTTAACTCCACTTGATTTATTTTGTTTTGTATTATGTAATAATTATGCCTGAAATCTGGTTAAATTATGGTATCACTGACGTAGTTTTGGATATAAAAGCTGAAAATTTAGAGCAAAAAATTGATTCTGAAGGTAAAATTCTAGATGATTCAGAGATCAATGAAAAATTAAACACACTTGATTTGTCTAAACCCATAGAATTAGTAGTATTACATAATTCTAAATCTATTCTAAAAATTATCTCTTCTTTGTTTACACTGTGTGAACAAAAATCTAAACCATTCCCAAAAATATTAACTGATAAAAAAATCCTAAATTTAGTAAAATCAGGGTTACCTGAAGGAAGTTCAATAAATGAATTTGATGATGTTGGCATTTCTAATTCAAATCTTATATTCATGGGCGAGATGGAATTTGATGGATTATTTGGATATGAGACTATTTCCACTCGTCTTATCAAAAAATTTGGTCAGGAATCAATGCTTTCGGCATATGCAAAAAGACAAGGAAATCTTCCTACTCCCGGACAATATCCTGAAAGCTTAACTGAAGCAAAAAAATTTGCAGATAATTTTGAAATTCAGGGAATGGAAATTATTGCAAATTCTGATGGGATTGTAAATTTTTCAATAGGACACCCTTCAGAAACTATTGCATCGACAAAAATCCTTGAATCTAATTCTATCAAAGATGTTGGTCAACATAAAACGATGGTGATAAGCACTGGAAAAGATGCAAGTAATGACAATCTTGGAAATTCATTTTCTTCACTTTGGAATTGTTCTAATGCCATTAAAAAAGATGGTCTTGCTATTTTAGTTGCTGAATGTAAAGGCGGTTTGGGTTCTGATGCACTCCAACAATACGTTGAAGATAGATTGACTATAGAGCAACTACGAAATCCAAGTAAATACATTGACGGAATGGAAAATTTGTTGTTTCTTTCAGAAATACAAAAGAATTTTCAAATAGGATTAGTTTCAATTTTACCTGAATTTTATGCTAAGAAGCTAAATTTGATTTCTATGCAGGGCATAAAATACTCTATGGATTATATTCTAAAAACCCAAGGACCACGCCAAAAAGTTGCAGTAGTTACTGATGGTGCAAGATTATTGTTAAGGTAGTAAACTTGATAAAAATCCTGATGGTAGTGGCGCACACAAAATTGCTAATACAATAATTCCGAGATATGCCAGTTTTCTATTTTTTGATAGTGGTGAAACATCATCTAATGGTGTTGCACCTGGATTTCTTGAACTCATAAATAAAATTAAAAGTGCCATTAACCAATAGTTTAGCAAAACGAGAATTGCCATGCTTCCATATGTTGCATATTTGTGAAGTTTAGCTCCAAACAACGTTCTTGCCATATGTCCTCCATCCAATTGCCATGCGGGTAATAAATTCAAAAATGTAATTAAGAAACCAATCCATGCTGCAAACATTACTGGTGTCATAATCACTTCGTGTCCTGCTCCACCTTTACCAAATAATGCTAAACTAGCAGTCATTAACAATGGCTCTCCTTGATTCCATTCAATTAATCTTGATTCTTCAAACAACCCTGCAGCAATCTCGGAATCTAAAACTGGTGCAGTATATGCACCATAAATTGAAACTATTACTGCAATTGCTAATCCTGCAATTGGACCTGCAATGGCAACGTCAAATAATATCTCTCGATTAATTGTTAATCCTTTTGATTGAATAAATGCTCCAAATGTTGGAATTCCAATTATTGGAAGTCCTGGAATAAAATATGGCCATGTTGTTTTTAGACCATGCATTTTTGCAGCAATAATATGGCCAAGTTCATGAACTCCTAAAATTCCTAATAATGACAGTGTGTATATTGCTGCCATTTCTAGTGGATCTCCAATTTCAACAATTGAATTTGTACCTGATGTTCTATAGTATCCATCTATCATTACAAATGAAATAACAATTGCAAACAATATTCTTGGAGTCCATGCTGTACTCATCCACTTTCGTTGTTTTTTTGGGGAGAATTTCTGAATGATAACATGTAATCCTCTCTCTTCCATCTTTTCTAATTTACAAACATAACTCATATTTTCTAATTTTCTTGCCAAACCCTCAAACTTTGATTTAAAATCCATATCTTCAATTTTAAATTCTAATGAAAATTCAGTTTTATTGTAATCACTGACCTGAAATATGGAATTAACTAATGAAATGATATCTTCTTGTGAGGGATCTTCCATCTCCTTATGGCTTGATTTTTCCATTAAATGGTCTTTTGGTTTAAAATTAAATATTGATAATACTACACACAATCATGCAAGTGATTCTAAGACAATTGGGAGATTGTAATATTAGAAGAGCAGGACCAAGCGATCTAATTTCTGTAATGGAAATTAATCTCAAAACTCTACCTGAGCATTATTCAGATTATTTCTATGAAAGTTTACTTGCTGAGTTACCTGAGGCTTTCATTGTTGCTGAAATTGGAGGAAAACATGTTGGATATATTATGTGTAAAACTGAATTTGGTTTTTCAAATTTTAAGAAACTAGGTTTTGTTAAAAAAGGCCACGTTGTATCTATTGCGGTAGTTGAAGAACATAGAAAAAAAGGAATAGGGAACGCACTTGTTGAGGAATCTGTCAACGGTGTAAAATTAAGAAATTGTGATGAATTTTATTTAGAAGTAAGGTGTAGCAACACTGATGCTGTACGATTATATGAAAAGTATGGGTTTGTAATCAGGCAACAATTAAACGCGTATTATCGAGACGGTGAAGATGCATATCTTATGGCAATTGAATTAACTT
>JABMOR010000103.1 GCA_013203245.1 Candidatus Nitrosopumilus sp. | reverse complement strand
GAGCAAAAGCTTCTTGTTGAATTGAAGTCATTGAAACTAATGACAGTGCCATGAGGGCTATTGCCATTGATGTTGTAGAACGTTTAAAATTCATCTATTTTCATCCAAACATTATTGTTATTTATGTATATTTAAAAAGAGAAAAAAAGATGAAATTTAGTATCTTGGTATAATGCTTAGTCTTGATTTTGCAGATATTGCAATTATTGAGATAATTGCTACTGCTAGAATCATGGCTGCGATTGTACCAAATTCTGGGACTACAAATGTACCGATTATTTCAATCTCTTCAGCACCTGCTGGGAATGCTATGGTGAGTATTCTATCTGTTGAAGATGTTGTTTCTTCAAAGTCTACTTCTTCTCCATCAATTAAGACGAAAAAGGCATCATCTTCACCGTTCATTGTTGCATCCAATACAGATCTAGGGATTGTGAGTGTAAGTGAACCGTCGCTTGTAGCATCAATAGATATGATCAGTGAATTTGCTTCTACATCAGGCATGATACCTAATAGTTTTCCACCTGTAATTTCATATCCTATCAAATCACTAGAACCTTGAACTGAAACTGTTTTGTCAGTTACTGCAGATCCACCATCTGTAGATGGTGTAGATCCTCCGAATTCAAATGATGTTGTTGCTACACGATTTTGTGTTCCATAAGTTACTTCAACTGTATAACTTCCAGCTGTTCTCATTGTTCCACCTGCTGTAATTTCAGTGCTGAATTTTTTGTCAACACCCACAGTTAGTTGAGCAAGAGCAACAATTGCATTGTCGTTCTTAACTATCAAACTTACTGGAGTTCCTGAATACAGATCTCTTACTTCTCCTGTTACTATGATTGTCTCCCCATCAGAATAGGATGGTTTGTCTGTCATAACAACAATCGGGCTTTGTATTTGTCCAAATGCTGGTGCCATACCAATACTTGCAAATAAAATTGCAGTTAAGGCAAACACCGTCAAATGTGATTTCATTATTTTTACGCCCAAATTTGGACTATTTAAGGTTGCGAAAAAATTTATTGACTAAATAGAAAAAATAGTGTTTTCTGATAAAGTTGAAATTACATATATATTAACCAGAAAGCGAATTTTTGACAGTTTGTGTACATTATTTTCTGTTACATTTGATGTTAAACATGGGGGATTTGTAAATGGCAACTAAGAAAAATCAAGTTCTAGTACCTGATCATATTTATGTTCCAAAACATGAAATTATGACTAAACAAGAAGGTGAAGAAATTTTAAAAAAATACAATTGTAAACCAACTGAATTACCATTAATTTTTGCAAATGATCCTGCGATTTTGGGACTTGGTGTAAAACCCGGAGATATGATTAAGATCACTAGAACAAGTTCAACTGCTGGTGAAAGTTTGTATTATCGATATGTGGTGGAAGTCTAAATGGTAGATCCTTCAACTAAAAGATGGCCAATAATTCAAGATATCTTAAAACGTGAAGGTATAGCACGTCAACATCTAAATTCATTTGATGAATTTTTAGAAAGAGGACTTCAAAGTATCATTAATGAAGTTGCACAAATTGATATTGAAAATGCAGAATATCCTTACAAGATTCAACTAGGTAAAGTAAAACTTCAACAGCCAAGAATGATGGAACTTGATGGTTCAATCACTCACATCACTCCAGCTGAGGCAAGATTGAGAAATGTTTCCTACTCTGCACCAGTTATGATGGAAGCAAGTGTTGTAGAAGATGGAAAAATTTTAGAATCTAGATTTGTACATATTGGAGATGTACCAGTTATGGCAAAATCAAATGCTTGTATCTTAAATAATTTCTCTACTCAAAAATTAATTGAACATGGAGAAGATCCAAGTGATCCTGGTGGTTACTTTATCATCAATGGTTCAGAACGTGTAATTGTTGGATTAGAAGATCTTTCTTACAACAAAATAATTGTGGATAGAGAAACTGTTGGAGGAAACATTGTTTTCAAAGCCAAAGTATATTCTTCAATTGTAGGTTATCGTGCAAAACTAGAACTTGTCATGAAAAATGATGGATTGATTGTTGCTAGAATTCCTGGCTCTCCAGTTGATATTCCAGTTGTCACATTAATGAGAGCACTCGGATTAGAATCTGATAGGGAAATCGCATCTGTTGTTTCATTAGTTGATCAAATTCAAGATGAATTAGAAGGCTCATTTGAGAAAGCAGGTGATGTACCAACGTCAAAAGATGCAATTGTCTATATCAGTAAAAGAATTGCACCTGGAATGTTAGAGGAATTCCAGATAAAACGTGCTGAGACATTACTTGATTGGGGACTATTGCCACACTTAGGTAAACATCCTGAAAACAGAAAAGAAAAAGCCCAGTTCTTGGGAGAAGCAGCTTGTAAATTATTAGAATTAAAACTTGGTTGGATTACTCCTGATGATAAAGATCATTATGGAAATAAAGTAATCAAATTTGCAGGGCAAATGTTGGCAGATCTATTTAGAACTGCATTTAGAAATTTGGTTAGAGATATGAAATATCAACTAGAACGTTCTGGTCAAAAACGTGGAATTAATGCAGTTGCTGCAGCAATTCGTCCGGGAATTATTACTGACAAACTAAACAATGCTATTGCAACTGGAAACTGGGGACGAGGACGTGTTGGTGTTACACAACTACTTGATAGAACTAATTACCTTTCAACAATTAGTCATCTCAGAAGAATTCAATCTCCATTAAGCAGAACTCAACCAAACTTTGAAGCCAGAGATTTACATTCAACTCACTTTGGAAGAATCTGTCCAAGTGAAACTCCTGAAGGCTCCAACTGTGGTTTGGTGAAAAATTTAGCATTATCTGGAATTATTTCTATAAATATCCCATCTGAAGAAATTGTAGAAAAACTCTTTGATCTTGGAACTGTACATTTCTTTGATGCAAAAGAAGATTTGAAAAAAGATGGAACTAGAGTATTCGTAGATGGACGATTAATTGGATATTACAAAGAGGGTGGAGAGTTGGCAGAATCCCTTAGAGATTTGAGAAGAAATTCAAAAATTCATCCGCATGTTGGAATATCTTTCCATAAATCAGAAATTGAAGGTTCAACAAGAAGGCTGTATGTTAATTGTAATGCAGGTAGAGTACTACGTCCATTAATTATTATCAAAGATAACAAATCATTACTAACTTCAGAATTACTAGATAAAATTTCAAAGAAATTACTTTCTTGGACTGATCTTTTGAGAATGGGAATCATGGAAGTCATTGATGCCAATGAAGAAGAAAATTGCTATGTCGCTTTGGATGAAAAAGATACAAAGAAACATACTCACTTAGAAGTATTCACACCATCAATACTAGGTGCAGGAGCTTCAATCATTCCATATCCTGAACATAACCAATCTCCAAGAAATACATACGAATCTGCAATGGCAAAACAAAGTTTAGGATTTTCAACACCTATGATGAATACCAGTACCTATGTTAGACAACACCTAATGTTATACCCACAAGTTCCAATTGTTAATACAAAAGCAATGAAACTTTTGGGATTGGAAGACAGACCAGCCGGTCAGAATTGTATTGTTGCAGTATTACCATTTGATGGTTACAACATTGAAGATGCAATTGTATTAAGTCAATCATCAGTTGATAGAGGATTAGGTAGAACTTTCTTCTTTAGAATTTATGATGCTGAAGCAAAACAATATCCTGGCGGAATGCGTGATAGCTTTGAAATTCCAAACGCTGAAGATAACATCAGGGGTTACAAAGGTGAACGTGCATATAGATTACTTGAAGATGATGGTGTAGTTGCATCTGAATCTCCAGTTAAGGGTGGAGATATTTTAATTGGAAAAACTAGTCCTCCAAGATTTATGGAAGAGTATAGAGAATTCGAATCTTCTGGTCCATACAGACGAGATACTTCTATTGGTGTGAGACCATCTGAAACTGGAGTAATTGACACTGTAGTTATGACTCAATCAAATGAAGGTGGAAAAATGTACAAAATTAGAGCAAGAGACATGAGAATCCCTGAAATTGGTGATAAATTTGCATCAAGACATGGACAAAAAGGTGTACTTGGAATTTTAGCTAAAGCCGAAGACTTGCCTTACACTGCAGAAGGAATGTCTCCAGATGTTTTGATTAATCCACATGCATTCCCTTCAAGAATGACAGTTGGAATGATGATGGAATCTATTTGTGGTAAAGCAGCTGCATTACGTGGAAAAAGATTCGATGGTTCAGCATTTGTGGGAGAAAAAATGCCTGAAGTTAAAGAAGTTATGGATGCACACGGTTTTGAATATTCTGGTAAAGAAACAATGTATGATGGCAGAACTGGAAAAGCATTTCCAGTAGATGTCTTCATTGGAGTTGTATATTATCAAAAACTACACCACATGGTTGCAGACAAAATCCATGCAAGAGCTCGTGGACAAGTTCAGATGTTAACCAAACAACCAACTGAAGGAAGAGCAAGAGGTGGTGGATTGAGATTTGGTGAAATGGAGAGAGATTGTTTAATTGCATATGGTGCTTCAATGATTCTTAAAGATAGATTGTTAGACGAGTCTGACAAGTCTGATATTTTTGTATGTGAAAGATGTGGTCTTGTTGCATATCATGATGTTAAACAAAGAAAATACGTTTGCAGAGTCTGTGGTGATAAAGCCAAAGTATCTTCTGTATCTGTAGCTTATGCATTCAAATTATTGTTACAAGAAATGCAAAGTCTTAATGTTGCACCAAGATTATTGATCAAGGAGAAAATCTAATGTCTGTTCAAGCAATTAAAGCAATTGATGGAATTCGATTTTCAGTATGGTCCCCAACTGAAATTAGAAAATACTCTGTAGCAGAAATTACTGCTCCTGAAACATATGATGAAGATGGAATGCCTGTACAAGGGGGTCTTATGGATGGTAGACTAGGAACACTTGAGCCTGGACAAAAATGTCTTACATGTGGAAATACTGCCGCAAGATGTCCTGGACACTTTGGACATATCGAACTTGCAGAACCAATTTTACACATTGCATTTATTGATAATATTTACAAATTATTACAATCAACATGTCGTTCATGTGCCAGACTTAAAGTCCCTCAAGAGGATCTTAATTCATTCCAGAAAATTAAAGATAAACATGTAGCTTATACTGTAATTTCACAAAAGCGTATTCCAGAACAAATTATTGAAAAGGCCAAAAAAGCAAAAGAGTGCCCTCACTGCGGAAAAACCCAATACGAATTAGTCTTTACAAAACCAACAATCTTTGTAGAGAAAACCGAAATTGGTGAACATAGATTATTACCAATCACAATTAGAGAAAGATTTACACAAATTCTTGATGCAGATTTATCTTTGTTAAATTATGATCCAATCACTGCTAGACCCGAATGGTTCATTCTACAAGCATTACCTGTTCCACCTGTCACTGTTAGACCTTCAATTATTCTTGAAACTGGAATTAGATCTGAAGATGATTTAACCCACAAAATGGTAGATATCATTAGAGTTAATCAAAGACTAAAGGAAAGTAAAGAAGCCGGAACTCCACCATTAATTGTTCAAGATTTAGTTGACTTGTTACAGTATCACTCTACAACATACTTTGATAATGAAGTTTCTGGAATTCCTCAAGCACATCATCGCTCTGGACGTCCACTCAAAACATTAACTCAAAGACTAAAAGGAAAAGAAGGAAGATTTAGAGGTTCATTATCTGGAAAGAGAGTTGACTTTTCTAGTAGAACTGTAATTTCACCAGATCCTAACTTGGATTTATCTGAAGTTGGAGTTCCTGAACAAGTTGCAATGAAACTAACTATTCCTGAAATTGTTACTGATTGGAACATTGACAGAATGAGAAAATTAGTAATCAATGGACCTGAAAAACATCCGGGTGTAAACTATATCGTAAGACCAGATGGTGTAAAAATTAGATTAGATTTCGTAGAAGACCGTTCTACAATTGCTGAAACCCTTGAGGTTGGATATTTGATTGAAAGACATCTTTCAGATGGTGATATTGTCATGTTTAACAGACAGCCATCACTCCATCAAATGTCTATCATGGCTCATTATGTGAGGGTACTTCCAGGTAAAACTTTCAGATTACATCCTTCTGTATGTCCACCATACAACGCAGACTTTGATGGTGATGAAATGAATCTGCACGTTCCTCAAAGTGAGGAAGCAAGAGCAGAAGCAATTCTTTTGATGAGAGTTCAAGACCAATTGATTTCTCCAAGATACGGAGGTCCAATTATTGGAGCGCTAAGAGACTTTGTAACTGGCGCATACCTTCTAACTAAAGATGACACTATTCTATCTCTTCAAGAATTTTCAAACTATGCAATGCTTGGTGGTTACACTGGTGCACTTCCAAAACCTGGAACCAAAACAAAAGACGGACCTGCATACACTGGAAAACAATTATTCTCATTATTCCTTCCAAAAGACTTCAACTACGTTCTTACATCAAAATGGTCAAAAGGAACAAAAGGTCCAGAAAAAGATGTTGTAATTAAAAATGGTGAATTAATCAGCGGCGTTATTGACAAAACATCAATTGGTGCTGAAGAGCCAGAAAGTGTCTTACACAGAATTACAAAAGATTACGGTAATGCAGCTGGTAAAAGTTTCTTAAACTCTATTCTCATCATGGTAAAACAATTCATCACCCATTATGGTTTCAGTTATGGATATGGTGATCTTGAAGTACCAGAAAAGAATGTACAACAAATTCTGGATAATATCCAAGCAACTTATGATACTGTAGCTGATTTGAGTGATCAATATGAAAAAGGAACTCTAAAACTAACAAGAGGTATGAAGGCTGAAGAAGCATTAGAGGCTTACATTGTTAATGAATTAGGTAAAGCAAGAGAAACAGCAGGAGCTACTGCAAATGATTCTCTTGATGATAGTAATGCTGGTAAAATTATGGCTACAACTGGAGCCAGAGGTTCAGCACTTAACGTAGGTCAGATGGCAGGTGCATTGGGACAACAATCAAGAAGAGGAAATAGAATGAGCTTTGGTTTTAGTAATCGTGCATTAACCCATTATCAAGAACACGATAGTAATCCTGATGCACATGGATTTGTAAAATCAAATTATAGAACAGGCCTTACTGCTTTAGAATTCTTCTTCCACGCAATGGGTGGTCGTGAAGGACTAGTAGATACTGCAGTTAGAACACAACAAAGTGGTTACATGCAACGTAGATTGATTAACGCATTAGAACACATTAGATTAGAATATGATGGAACAGTAAGAGACCCACACGGTCACATTGTTCAATTCCTATATGGTGAAGATGGAATCGATGTGCAAAAAAGTGATCATGGTGAAGCATTCAATGCAAGTAGATTAGCAGAATCACAAACCATGACAGATTCTGGAAAGAAAGCAACCAAAGAAGAAATGGAAACTCTTACTAAAAAATACACTAAGACATTCAATCCACGATTAACTAAACTTGTAATTGACGCTTTACAGAAATCTAACTTGAGTAAAGAAGGTGTTGAAGCCGTATGTAAGAAAGGACTTTCACTTTATAATAAAGCACAAGTAGAACCTGGTCAAGCTGTAGGAATCGTTACAGCACAATCAATTGGTGAACCTGGTACTCAGATGACTTTGAGAACTTTCCACTTTGCAGGAATTAAAGAAAGAAACGTTACCTTGGGTCTTCCAAGATTAATTGAACTAGTTGATGCTAGAAAGAAACCTGTTACTCCAACTATGGATATCTACCTTGATGAGGAATCAAAGAAATCCCGAGAAAAGGCAATTGAAGTTGCACGAAATGTATTGCAAACTAAAGTTAGTGCATTGATTACTGGAAATATTAATGACGGTGCTCCAACTGATTATTCTACAAATATTAAATTAATCTTGAGTCCTAACAGACTCAAAGAAAGAGGATGCTCTGTTGCCGAAGTAGAAGCAGCACTTTCATCAAACAAGAAATTCAAAATGGAAGTTACTGGTGAATTAATCACTTTGAATTTGGTAGATGAGGCTGATACTGCAATTGCAATTGCAATTAGAAATAAAGTTCTCAACACTACTGTTAAAGGAGTTCCAGATGTTGAACGAGTAACACTAGTTCAAAAAGATGATGAATGGGTTATCCAAACAACTGGTTCTAACATTGCCAAAGTGCTTGAAGTAAAGGGAATTGATAAAAAGAATGTCAGAACAAACAATGTCTTTGAAATTGCAGGAACTTTGGGAATTGAAGCTGCAAGAAATTCATTGATTAATGAACTCAATCACACATTGGGTGATCAAGGATTAGAAGTTGATAATAGATACATTATGTTGGTATCTGATTTGATGTGTTCTAGAGGATACATGCAACAAATTGGTAGACATGGAATTGCCGGTACTAAAGATAGTGTTCTTGCAAGAGCCGCATTTGAAATTACAGTCCCAACAATTGCACATGCTGCACTTATGGGCGAAGTTGAACAACTCAAAGGTATTACTGAAAATGTAATTGTTGGTAGTAACATTCTAATTGGAAGTGGTACTGTTGACTTATACATGCAAGTCTCCAAAAAGAAGTGACTTGTAACAAGCATTTTATAGCATAAAATCCAATTTTCCTTCGTGTTTAAGGCAAATCCAGAAATTCAAAAGAAGGTGGAGGAAATCCGCAAGGATTCAGACACTGTTGATTGGATTGCAACTATTACATCTGAGAGTGCCAAAATTAACTATGAAAAACATCTTGCAGAGTATCTAATTTACAGAAAATCAACAATTCAAGAATTAATTGCCGATTTCAAAAAAGATGAAAACAAAGAAATCAAAAATGTACAAGCATTTGCCAATGAAATGCTACAACGACTAGCTGGAGGGACTGTTGCAAACTATGTCTCTGCAATCAAAAGTAGAATGCAGTATGATGGCATTCCTTTTACAAGACCAATCAAGATTCCAAACAGAACATACCACCCGACTGTCGAAAACGAGATTGTCCCTACAAAGGATCAGATACTTTCATTTCTTACAAACGGAAAGCATGCCACACAGGTAATTATTTCACTAATTGCATTTACTGGATTTAGATTTAACGTGATTGCGGATCTTAGGATAAAGGATTTCCCAGAAATGAGAATTACTGAAAACAATAAGGTGATTTTTGAAAAAATGCCAACTCGAGTCAAAGTCAGAAAGGAACTCAGCAAGAATGGCAAAGCATACCAGACATTTCTCATTGAAACGGGATGTATGACGGTGAAAAATTCTCTGGAAGTCAGAATGACAAAAGGCGAAAAACTAGATTCAGAAAGCCTGCTTGTACCTACTGAATGTGAGAAAACAACTGTAAGGCAAAGAGCAAAAGCAGTTTCCAGACGATTAAACACTGTGTTTGAAAAGGTAGAGTATGGTTCAAGACCATATTCTTTGAAGAATTTCTTTGCAACAGCACTGCTAAATTCTGGCTTGGAGCAAAACCTACAAACATTTTACATGGGTCATACGGGTCCCGTACAAAATGTGTACAGTGTTCAAAGGCAACAGCCAACAGAACAGATTGAAAAAATGCGAGTTGTCTTCAAGGAAAAGATTGAACCAAATTTGATCCCCCAAGAAGGAAATGCCGATGCTTCAGTGAAAAAAGGATTCAGAAAATTTGCAGAATCATTGGGGATTGAGGTAAAAGAAGACGCAAATACTGATGAGACCATTGCTGAAATTGCACAAATCTACAAGGCTGGAAAAGATGATATTTCTAGGCGTGAAACTACCTCAAATCCATTCAAACAAAAGAGTATTTCTGAGAGTGAAATTGATCAATTTCTTGCAGATGACTGGGAAATAGCTCATGTGTTGCCCTCTGGAAGAATAATTGTTAAAAAAATAGTTTCTGTATAATTAAACATACTTGAATTTTTTTAAAATTCTATGTGCCTCTTTTCTTGGTTCTTTAATTTCCTCTCTCCATAACTCTTCATCATAATAATCTAAAAGATCTTTTCTCTTCCAATCTTCTCGTACAGGTGATGTGCTAATCTTATGCATATCGATGTACTCATACCACATATCTACAAACATTCTAAACTTATTTTTGAACTCTTTTTCTTCGAAGTACTCTCTAGTTTCTCCCCATGAAATTTTGTCTGTTAATTCATCAAGAATGAAAAAATACATCCAATAGTTTTTCTGGATAGAATCATATCTTATTCTATCCTTTTTATTCATAAATTGTGTATTTACAAAAAAAGTTTGAATTGTATCGTGATCATATTTTTTATATTTATCAATATATGATCTGATTTTTTTAAATCTAGTTAGATCCAACCCTCTAGAATAATTATAGTATAAAATCAAAGCCATTTCCAACTTTATCCACTTAAAAGCCCAATCGGTAATTCTTCTTTTTTTGTTGAATTTAACTAACATTTTTCTAAATTCTAAAACTGAATGCACTTTTTCAAAATTTGTAATAGGCATTACTGCCATTATTCCTTTAATTGTTAGTCCATATTGTTTTTCTTTTTTATTTTTATTAATTGAATAAACAAATTCATTTGGAATTAATCCCAAATGTTTGTATGATCCTTCTAGTCTTTTTTTAACTTCCCAACGAAAGAGTGGATCACTTGGATAATAAAATGAGGCTTGATGTCCTATTTCTTTTTGATTTAAAAAACCGTGTTTTGCTAAAATTTTTAGTATTCTCAAATGTTTTTCGTTAAGATGACCGAAAACTTTTCTGCTTGATATTGCTAATGCTTGATCTAGATTCATTCATAAAATATGTGGCTACTCTTGTTGATAACTGCTTTGTTCATATGTAAAATACGACGAATTTATGTGACGACTAGAGTTGAAATTATGTATCAATCCTATACCCTATATTGAAAAATTTAGAACACAACACACCAAGCATTTCAAAGAGAATTGAGGAATTGTATAAAGCAATGAAACATTTGCATGATGTATCTGATATTGCTTCTAACATTAATGACATTTTGATTTATGGTAACAAAGTTCCATCCAATATAGTTTCAGGGGCATGGGATCTCTTTGCACAAAAAAAAGGAGTAATCTAATAAAATGAATACAAATGAAAATTACAGTCCTGAAGACTTTACTGTAACTGTAATTGAAGAACGTGATGTCAAATTAAAATTTGCGATTTGGGAACAAATGGAATTTCTTAGTGAAGAAATGAAAATTGATGATCCAAAAATAATAATTGATACAGTTAGAAATGCTGTAGAACAATATTTTATGGAATATTCCCCAATGAGTGAATTTTTTGAAGAGGATGATGAAAGTGACTGATAAAAATAAAACGATAAAACTTCTTCGACGTAATGGATTTAATTGCTTTCCTATTCCAACCCATCAAAAAATCGCTGATCATCGTTACAATGCTTCGAGAACATTACACAGTCAAATCATAAAAGAAAACGAAAATTATGGCTACATCCCAATGATTGGAGCTGGTACTGCAATTGTTGATTTTGACAATAAAGAAAAATACAGATCAATAACAGAACTTTTAATCTCAAAAGGCTACATGGTTGTTGAAACCCCACATGGCTGGCATATTCCTGTGATTGGTCTTGTTGGCAACATATCCAAAATGGAATTATTTGATTATGATATTCAAGACAAAAAAATCATAGAGATACAGGGGACAGAGCATTACTGTGTTGGCGCAGGCTCTATCATCACTGGTGAACAAAAAGACGGTGAAGAGGGATTGTTATTAGAATACAAAAATGCTGGAACTGATAAAATTTGGGATGTTACAGGCATGGATTTTCATAAATTTGTGGATAAAATATGCACGGAATGCAATGTAGAAGCAAGAAGGAAGAACAGTAGGAGTAGCCACAAAAACTTTAGGGATCGATTTCTCCAAGGATTACCTCCTACTGCAGGAACATCTAATGATTATTTTTTTAATGCATCATTACAATGCAATACTGATGGCTTGACTCAAAATGAAGCATTGGAAAAAATTAAAGTTGTTTATGACAAGTGGCTAGCAACTGATGCGTTTTCCGATAGACCGTGGTCAAATGTTGAAGATAAGGTTGCAGATGTATATGAAAATGATCTCAAAATAGAAACAGGCAGACCTAACGGCAGTAATGCACGAATTGACAGAACTGCAGTTGCACTTGACATGATTGGAGAAAGATCACTTTACTCTGATGTAACAACTCATGAGATCTTTGAAAATTGTAACGGATTCTTGGAAAAAATAAACGATTCGCTAAAGAGAGAACTTCAAAACAAATATCCTGAAATGGAGCAATCCGACTACAACTCTGTGCTTTTCAAGCTGGAAGGACTGGCACAACAAATGCCAGAAACTAACAAGAACTTGAAGGTTTTTAAAAATGGAATCTATGATGTAACATCTCACAGACTGATTGAATCAGACGAAATTGCAGACATGGGATTTAGAAATTACAACTATCTGGAACTGACAAAAGAGAACGAGCCAACCAAATTCTTAGATATAGTGTTTGATAATGTTCCAGAATATGAGCATGCAAGAATCAAAGCAGGATTAAAATCTGCACTTGGTTGCTATCTTGATCCTAGAATATCTGTAACTCATGGGTTGTCCAGAGTTGGAAAGTCAACAGGCTTGGAAATCATTGTAATCATTCTTGGCGAATATGCCCTAGCAGTTGATCTTGATCAGTTGCTGAGTGACCGCTTTATTCGCGCTAAAATCAAAGGTCTCACATTTCTGTACATACAAGACATACCTCAAGACTGGAAAGACTTTTCACAAATCAAGGTGATAACAGGCGAACAAAGGAGAACTGAGCGTGGATTTTATCAGGATTCATCAATGTTTGATAACAAATTAAAGATATGGGCTACTGGCAACTATCTTACAGTAATACCAGAAAATGAAAAAAATGCAATGTATACAAGCAGACTATCATTAATCCATAACATACGAACAGAGCCCTACCCAGAAGATCCAGCGCTCATAGACAGAGTAGTCAAAGAAGAAGGCGAGAAGATCATCTCATGGATACTGAACTTGCCTGATGAAGAATGTGTGTATGAGGACAGCAAGACAGTAAGAAAAGAATGGGAGGAACTTGCAAGCCCTGAAATCAAATACTTGCAAAATTATTGGGATGTTACTGAAGATGTAACCCCTATCTCAGTGATGAAGATAATTGCCAAGTTTGAAGAGTCGACTGGCAATATCATCAACATTGATCAAATGACAAAGACTTTGCACAATCAGGGGTTTATTGTCAAGCATAATCTAGTCTCGAATATCAAAGAGAAGACGCATGATACTCAAATGAAACTATGATTTCCAATTTACTATAATTAACGTACAAACGTACAAGCTATTAGAAAAATAAGTTTAGTACATGTGTACTGTATGTTGTTTTAAAGATAGCAGAATCTGAAATCAAAATATGTTAATTAACTTCTGTGACT
>JABMOR010000102.1 GCA_013203245.1 Candidatus Nitrosopumilus sp. | reverse complement strand
AATTTGCAAAGATTCGTACAAACAGACGTCACAGACCTTCAAGAGCTTTTGAAAATGTCTATTACACATTTGATTTATGCAATAACTTTGGAATGTTCAGAGACCTGCACAGACACAGAGCGCTCACTCTTGAAAGACAGTTGCTGACAACTGATCACGGGTATAACATGCCAAGTGAAATCAGAGTTCTAGGAATTGAGAAAGATTTCAAAGATTGTATGAGTAAAACAAAAGATACGTTCGATAAAATCAGGACAAAGCACCCAGAGCAAGGACAGTACGTTGTAAACTTTGGATATAACTACCCGTATTTTATGAAATTCAATCTAAGGGAAGCATGTCATTTGATCGAGCTAAGAACAGTTCCACAAGGACATGCTGATTATAGAAGAGTTGCACAACAGATGTTCAGAGAGATCAACAAAGTGCATCCAAATCTAAGTAAGATTATGAAGTACGTAGATATGAAAGAATATGATCTAGAGAGATTTGAATCTGAGAAAAGAACCGAGGAAAAGAGAAAGAAATTGAGAAAATAGAAAAATCTTATAACATCAGAATAATCAAAAAACATCATGACAGAAAAAATTGCAAAAAATCCTGAAGAATGGAAAAAGCAGCTAACTCCAGACCAGTATGAAATTTGCATTAATCATGGAACAGAACCCCCATTTTCTGGAAAATACAACAATACCAAACTAGAAGGCTCATTCAAATGCACATGTTGTGGAGAAGAGCTTTTCTCATCAGATTCAAAATTTGATTCAGGCTCAGGATGGCCAAGTTTCTGGCAACCAATTTCAGAAGAAAAGATAGAGTATGTTTCAGATACTGCTTATGGAACGGTCCGCACAGAAGTCAACTGTAACAAATGTGGCGCACATTTGGGCCACGTGTTTGATGACGGTCCAAAGCCGACAAATCAAAGATATTGTATTAATTCAATTTCATTACAGCATGAAAAAGATGAAGATGTTCAATAGTCATAGATTAAGAAAGGCGTGTTATTTGTGAAAGAATATTCAAAAATTATTAATAAAACACAATTAAGGATAATAAAATCAAGAGAAATATTATGAATTGTAATAACGAACCAAGAAGAGAAGAAATAATTTGAGAATCATATTATGTGGTTTTGGGGTTGTAGGTCAAAGCTTAGTAAAATTATTTGATTCAAGATCAGAGGATCTTTATGCAAAATATGGATTAAAACCAAGAGTTGTAGGAGTCTTTGATAGTAAAGGAAGTGCAGTAGACCCAGCAGGGTTAAATTTTAACAAACTCATAGATGTAAAGAAAAAGTTTGGAACTGTAAAAAATTATGCAGATACCAAAAATTCAATGTCTGGAATTGACATGTTAAAAAATGTCGAAGCTGATGTTCTCATTGAAACTACAGCAAGTAACTACAAAGATGCAGAGCCTGGAATGACTCACATCATTACAGCCATGAAAAAAGGCATGCATGTAATTTCAGTAAATAAAGGGCCACTTGCTTTGGCATTTCCATCACTACTAGAACTTGCAACATACAACCAGGTGATGTTCAAATTTAGCGGTACTGTAGGTGGAGGAACCCCAATTCTAGATTATGCAAAAAACAGCCTAAGGGGGGAAAGAATCACGTCATTTGCTGGAATTCTAAACGGAACTACAAATTATATTTTAACAAATATGGGTACAGGTGTAACTTATGAAGAAGCACTAAAAGATGCAAAAGACAAAGGATACGTTGAAGCTGATGAGTCTTTAGATTTAGATGGACTAGATGCTGCAGCAAAATTAGTTATTCTTGCAAACTGGATCATGGGAATGAAAGTAACACTTCCAGACATCAACTGTACAGGTATACGAAGAGTTACAGTGGAGGATATCAAAAAGGCTGCTAAAAATAATTGTACGATTAAACTGATTGCATCTTGTAACAAAGAACTTATCGTAGGACCAAAGGAAGTGTCAAATGATGACCCACTCTGTGTAAATGGAACACTAAATGCCATTGCTTTTACATCTGAACATTCAGGCACTCAAACAATTATTGGTAAAGGTGCAGGAGGCATGGAAACAGCTAGTTCAATTCTCAGGGACTTGTTAGACATCAGACAAGAGATTGCCAGAGATTGAAATCTAATTTTAGTTCAATGCATAAAGTTTGATAGTTTAATTTCTTAGTCATAATTGATAAAAAATCTCTCATCTATTCAATTACTAATCTAATTGTCCTGAATTAAGATTACAATCAGACTTTGAGTATCCAAATTATAATTTTGAACTTAAGCGTATTGGCGTTTAGAATCTAAGGATATTTTTCTGAAACATTATCAATACAATCACTATATTGTTTTAAGTGCATTTGGTTCGGGTGGGATATTTGATGTAGAATTTGCATACATTTGTTTAATTCTTCCAATCCTTCTTGAGTAATTTTCTTTTGTTGTTCTTCTTCTAGGTAGGGAATTGAAACAACCATTACCAAAATTATTGCTACTGCAATGCCTACTGCAATTAAGATTAGAATTAGAGGTTTCAATACAATTCCAATGAATCTATGAACTTAAGCATGTTGACGATTATCTCATTTATTTTTCAAATTTAACACAAGATGACACACTTGGTGGTAAGTGGTATATTCTACCACTTGAGCCTCAACTTTTTTGAAAAGAGTTTAGAATCTCTTTCTAATTACAATAATTCCAGCAATCGGCATTCCAACATACATCAACCCATTAAGAACAATCAATGAAATTCCATATCCTAACACTTCAACATCTGAATCCATATCAACATAATTTAGAATTGAAAGTGATGACACCATTGGAGTAATTGCAACTTTAACCATTTCCCTAAACATTGGATTCTCTCGCTCATAATCAGCGATTATTGGACTGAATGAGTAGTAGAAATCATTGAATGTTCCCATGAAACTAGTTCCTGATGCTGTATGTAGTAATGAATTGTCTCTAATCTCTCTAAGTTGTTGTACTTGTGGTGCTAATTCTGAACCGTATGTGGCAGTTGCAATAAGACACCCACCTCCGTCATCATAATCTGGAGGATATACGACGTCGTAAGAAAGAGGAATGATTGTCTTAAATCCTGTATTTTCAGAACCAGTTGGGGAAAGAATTACTGTAAAAGTTCCAATCACTTCACAATCAGATTCCCCCGATGCAATCTTGTTTTCATTAAAAAAAATAATTTGATAATACCCCACACTACCAAATCCATTTTCAGAACTGTAACATGGACCATAAAGATAGACATTCCCGTTAGGCGCTACATGTCCAGTAAATTCGTTAGGAAATCTAGAATAGGGTTTTTCAAGAAATTTCATACTTGAAATTTGTCCTTTGTTAATTTTTATGCCCTCAATCAAAACATATTTTTCAGTTTCATCAAAATTAACAAATTTTAGATCATATGTCCCATCATATTCACTTGTCATTTCCAACACTACTCTAAACGTGCCAATTTTTTTGAATATTGAAAGACTTGCAGTAACATGATACTCTCCATTTATTGCATTTTCATCAAAAGTGACTTCATAAAAAAAACTACCATCCTCGGACATTGGACTGATATCTTTTGTCACATTGCCTACAGGATCTTCAATTAAAATTTCTACAGTGCCAATGGCATTTGTCATTTCTAGAAAATCTCCATAAATCTGAATTGTCTGTGTATTATTAGGACTAAGAATTATTTGTGTGTGTGAAATTTTCAACTCATCCAGAGGAGGAATTGCCGCATATGTTGAACTGATTGAAATCCCTGCAAGAATAAATGAAATCAATAAAGGAATTACAAATGCAGTAAAAAATCTACCCATAGCCCAATATCTCAAACATTGCATTAAAACAATTTCAGGATTCTCAGATATGATTAACATTACATTGAAAAATACATTAGAAATGCTTAGAAATTAGATTGAAAATTACTGCATTATAGACAAAACGACAAGGCAAGATATGCAGAAATTCTCAAAGTTATTAATGGCTACATTATAATTTGATTTAGTGCCTGAATGTTTCTTCTTTGCCACAAAAGGTTCCATATTTCTAACAAGTTTGAGATCCAACTTTGCCATACCCTGTCTTTTTTGGATAACTAGTAAAGGAAACTATTGGATTTGAAATCTAATTTAATTTCAAAAAGTGAAACTACAGCACTGTTAAAAACAGTTTCAGAAAGATGGGGAATGGAATTTCCTAAAATTAAAAATGTCAAAGTTCACCAGATTTTAGATGATGCACAAATCATCACAGGTGATGGAATAAAGATATTGAAAGTTGATGATGATTATTTACCATTTTTAACAGAAATTGAAATGTTGGAAAAATTTCCAGCAGTTACAGTTGACATGGGAGCAGTGAAATTCATGTGTAAAGGTGCAAATCTTATGAGACCAGGGATTAAAGAATTTGGAGAATTTGAAAAAGACAAGTTAGTGTGTATTGTTGAGGAATCTCATCATAAATTTTTGGCAGTTGGGAAAGCACTTGTAGATAGTTCAGAATTAGAAAGTATGGAAAAAGGAGAAATCATAAAAAATATCCACTATATCTCAGATAGATTCTGGGAAACAGGAAAAACAATTTACGATTAAAATAATTTTTAAAATAAAGAATTTTTTTATTTAATATCTTCTGTAAATTCTTCAGTACCGTCTTTTGTGATTACAAGTATGTCTAATCCATCACCACTAGCAGAATCTCTAAGAGCAGCTGAACGAACTGCACGTTTAGCTAAATCAACGGCTTCATCTCTACTCATGTTTGGTTTGAATTGAGGATCTAAGACACCTAATGCCATTTCAGCCCCAGTTCCTACTGCAGCATAATCATCAGGTAGCACTGAACCTAATGGGTCCAAGGTATACATTATTGGCTTGTCAACGACACCACCAACAATTACCTGAGTCAACAATGGATAGAATCTTCTTTCATACATCATATTTGACATCATTTTGGCAACGGTATTAGGAGGAACATCTCTTTTGAGATCCATTTTTCTAATTTTTGCAAGAGCGGAAATTTGTAAAGTTAAGATTTGCATATCGGCCACAAGACCGGCACAAGTTGCACCTACTTTGTCAGTAATAGAGAATGTTTTCTTTGTGGATTTACTTACCAAAAAGTTTCCAAATGCGATCCTTTTCTCACTAGCGAGAACGATACCACCATCAAAAGTAATTCCAACAGCAGTTGCTCCTGGCATATACATTGACATAATTCAAATAATTTTGCCGCATAATAAAGGGCTTTCTACATTTGACGTGTAATTTATGGGCAAAATAATTATACTGAAAATTCAGGAGGTACTCATGGCTTCTGCTGAAATTAGAGAAAAAATTCTAAACGATGTTGTCTTTATGGGTTTAAGATCTGCAATCGGTGTGATCTTTATACTTCATGGAATCTCAAAATTCAGTCCAGGATTTGCAGAGAATATGCCAAACATGGGATT
>JABMOR010000101.1 GCA_013203245.1 Candidatus Nitrosopumilus sp. | reverse complement strand
GACTCGTTACGACGAAGACTCTGAAATCGAAAAACACTACAAGTATCGGTGATATTTTGTCTGAATGGATTAAAGCTTGTACTTTGGCACAGGTAAAAGAAGGTCAGCTTTTTGGATTTATTCATGAAGATAAGAAATTACTCATTGCTAATCTCAAGGGAAAAATTCATGCAACTGATTTAATTTGTACACATGCTGATGCAGATCTTTCAACTGGATTTCTAAGTGAAGAAGGTGTACGTTGTCCATTACATCTTTCTGTTTTTAATTTAGTTAACGGCGAACCACAAAATCTTCCTGCTGAAACACCTCTAAAAATATACAATGTTAAAATAGATGCTGATGAAATTTACGTGGAGATTTAAAACATGCAAAGTACAGAATCATTATTTGAAAATTTAAGAAAAGATTTTCCAATTCTAAAAAGAACTGTTAGAGACAACAAGCGTCTTGTTTATCTTGATAATGCATCTACAACACAAAAACCAAACCAAGTCATTGATGCTATTACTGATTATTACCAAAATCACAATGCAAATATCCACAGAGCAGTTTATGCACTAGCTGAAGAATCCACTGAAGCGTATGAGGCAACTAGAGATAAAATTGCCAATTTCATTAACATAAAAAATCGTCAGGAAATAATCTTTGTTCGAGGAACAACAGAGGCAATTAATCTTGTTGCTTATTCGTGGGGTAGACCTCACATCAAAGAAGGTGACATTATTGTTACTACTGAATATGAACATCATAGTAATATTGTACCGTGGCAACTTCTTACTCAAGAGAAGGGTGCAAAATTAGAATACATTGGAATGGATGATGGTGGTGAATTAATTTTAGATGATCTTGACAAACATCTTGCAACCGGTAAAGTCAAACTTGTAACATTTAGTTTAATGTCCAATGTTCTTGGAACAATCACTAACGCTGAAAAGATTATTGAAAAATGCAAAGCAGCAGGCGTTCTAACTTTAATTGATGGTGCTCAAGCCGTTCCGCACATGAAAGTTGATATTGAAAAATTAGGATGTGACTTTTTTGCATTTTCTGGCCATAAGATGCTTGGACCTACAGGAATTGGTGTTTTATGGGCTAAAAAATCAGTTTTAGAAACTATGGTTCCATTTCATGGTGGTGGTGATATGATTAGAGAAGTTCACAAATATGAGGCTACTTGGAATGATTTACCTTACAAATTTGAAGCAGGCACTCCAAACATTGCAGATGTTATTGGATTTGGTGCTGCAATTGATTATCTTCTTAAAATTGGAATGGACAATATACGTGAACATGAAATTGAATTAACAAAATATGCTATAGAAAAATTATCTGCAGTTAAAGGACTTCTCATCTATGGCACAAAAGATATTTCAAAACGTGGTGGGGTTATCTCATTTAATTTTTCAGATGTTCATCCTCATGATGTTGCTCAGATTGTTGATGGGGAAGGAATTGCAGTTAGATCTGGCCATCACTGTGCACAAGTATTGATGGAGAGACTAAATGTTGCAGCCACATCAAGGGCTAGCTTTTACATTTACAATACTAAACAAGACATTGATATTCTGGTAAATGCATTAAATATTGTGGCAAAGGTGTTCAAATTATGAGTGGCAATGCAGATATTTATCATGAAATGATAGTTGATTATTCAAGAAACCCAATCAACTATGGGGAAATTGAAAATCACGATGTAACATTTCATGACTCTAATCCTCTTTGTGGCGATAGTATTGATATTGATATAAAAATTGATGAAAACAAAATTACTGATATTAAATTTCATGGAAAAGGATGTGCAATTTGCATGGCTTGTTCTTCTGTTTTGACTGAAATTACAAAGGGAAAGAGTATTGATGAAGCAAGGATGATTGAAAAAAATGATGTTTTGAGTGAATTAGGTCTTGAACATCTTCAAGCAGTCAGAATCAAATGTGCATTACTTTCTCTCAAAGTACTCAAATCTGCACTTTATACCTACATTGGAAAGAATCTAAGTGATGCTGAAGATGTGGATAAATTAAAAACAGAGGCAGAAAGTCTGTACTAGTATGAGTGATTTTACTCCTACAATCCCGATAGCACTTCAAATAAGAAAAATAATCTTTGAAAAATTCAACGACATTGATACTAAATTTACAAATGATGATATTTTTGAAATCATAAAATTAAATGGTGACTTGGACCCCTCTTGGATAATTGATGACACTGAGTCATTTTTTACAGATATTTGTGATTCTGGTCTTGTAAGAAATATTGCTCAGAATTTAACTACTGTATATCTAAAATTATTTGATCCTATTGAGAAATCCCATTGTAACGCTTGTGATAATGATATCTATCTGGGGTTATCTGAAGAAAGACTGTGTCCTAACCCTTCTTGCAAATCTGCTATTTAGATTTGTATTTTATTGCAGCATCTTCTAATGCTTTAATCATTGGTAATTTTTCTCCTGTAAGATAAAGTACCAATGCGCCACCTGCTGTACTAACATGATTAATTTTATCTGCTAATCCTTGTTGTTTTAATGCTGTAGTAAGATGTCCTCCACTTACAATGGTTGTTGCCATAGAGTTTGCAACTGCATTAAGCAATGCTTTTGTTCCATAACTAAAATTTTCTTTTTCAAAAAATCCTGCAGGCCCACTAATGAATACTGTTCCTGCACCTGCAATTAATTTTGAATAATACTCTACAGTCTTTGGACCTAAATCTAATATTTTATCTCCTTTACCAATTTCTCTCACATCCATCTCTACCCTTTGTCCATCTTTGTCAATTGCAATATCTACTGGTGTTGCAAATACGTCTGGATATTCTCCAATCAATGAGTGAGCTTTTGCAACAACCTCGTCTTCTCGTTTTATTCCAAGTGGTGATTTGATTCTAGCTTGAGCACGCATGAACACATTGCCAATTAATCCTGTTAATAGAACATGATCTGCACGACCATTCTGAATCAATAATTTTATTGCTTCTAATCTGTCTGGAATTTTAGAGCCTCCTAAGACAATTACATGAGGAGCTTTGGCTACAGTCATTATTTCATTTAGATTTCTAACTTCTCTCTCTACAATTCGCCCTGCACATGCAGGTAATACTTGCGGAAATCCTACAATTGATGGATGTGATCTATGTGCGCTTGGAAATGAATCTAATACGCATAAATCAAATAATTTTGATAATCTGGACACCATGATTGTTTTAGCTGCATTTTCTGGAGTAAACTCATAATTTTCTTCAGCACACAATCGAAGATTATCTAAAAGTAAAATTTCACCATTTTTTAGATTTTTGATTGCATTTTGTGCAGCCTCACCAATGGTGTCTTCCACATATTTTATTTCTCTACCCATTAATTTTTCAAGAACTTTGGCATGTTTGTCCATTCCAGTATATTCACTATTTCCAACTCTTCCTTGGTGTGAGCCAATTACCACCTTTGACTCTTTTAGTGATTGTAGAGTTTCAATCGCTTCTTCAATTCTTTTAGTACCTGAAATCTCTCGTGTTTCATAATCTATTGGACAGTTCATATCAACTCTTAAAAAAACGGTCTTGCCATTTAGGTCAAAATCGTCTAATGTGAGAACCTTCACAATCTGTCTATTGTGCACTTGGTTAAATTCTTTGAGCCGATCAGAATTATTTTCTTTATTTCATTTCTAACCCTATATTTCAAAACTTATCTATTGACAAAAATTAAAAGACACGTGTTTGAGGTTTTGTTAATTGCAAAATTGGATTTTTGATATTAGGTCTCGTTCATTTGTCCTTCTTACAATTTCATTTCTAATCATTACATTTATGGTGTATTTTGGAATTACAGAAAACTTTGATCATAGTATTACATTGTTTTTTTCTGAAAATGTTGGAAATCCTTCCCTTGATCTCATAATGCAATCTATAACCGAAAGTGGTGAGGCTTTGTGGATGTTGGGTTTTGCAATTTTGATATTAATAATTCCAAAAACCAGGAGAGTAGGAGTTACTTTGATGATTTTGATTGTAATTTCTACATTGCTTACTGGCTATGTCAAATGTGGTGTTGACCGTGATAGACCTGATTTTGAGTATGAATCAGTTCAATTCCCTGTTCCTGTGAGTAAAGATACCTTTGCCTTGTTTTGTGATGGTGGGTATGATGCCTCATATCCTTCGGGTCATGCAGCAAGGTCTATGATATTTGCAATCATTTTGGGATATGCTCTATCTGAAAAATTCCCACGTGGTGCATATCTGATGTTCCTGTATCCTATTTTGATCTCATTAAGCAGACTATACGTTTTGGAACATTATCCTATGGATGTGATTGGTGGTACTGTAATTGGAGTTATGTTGGCTGGAGTTATGGCAAAGAGAACTAAACTTTACAAAATTTTTGATAAATCAAAAACCTAGTTCTGTTAAAACATCTCGATGTATCAAAACTATTGCATAATGGTCATCGTCATGATGATATGTCCAATACTTGATATCTCTGTCTTCATTTTTTTGTCTTAGACCTGTGGTAATTCCAGTTGTCACAGTGTACCCAATTCTTTTAGCATTTTTTGGTTCTTTTGGCATCAAGACCTTATACCCTTCTTTTTTTCCTTTAAATCCCAGATTTACCATCTCTTCTACAGCAATCATTGCCTCTTTCTCATCTTTAACATCAAATGTTTTAGAAATTAACAAATCTTTTGGATGGAATTCCATGATGTTGCTAAAACCTCTTAACTAATATTTTTTAAAAAAAGCACTTTCAGCGATCAATCAAAGTTAATTTTCTTTACATGAAAGTCAAATACTGATCATACTCATCCCTTAACAGACCCTTTTATCCTGACTCAATCATTGGTCTCATTAGAAAAACTAGTAATTCAATTACGACAAAAGAAACAGGAAGCAACTAAACTTCGTCAAAAAGCTGAAAATCAAGTTAAAGAACTCCGTTCTGCCGAAAAACGCTCTTCTTCAGGTTTACAAACAATTGATAAAAAAATTGAATCTGAACGAGAAGAATCCTCCGATGTTTCAACTGTCCTTCTTAGAAAAAATGCTCAATTGGAAAGTATTGAAAGATTGATAGCAACAGCAGAAGATAGACTTGCCACAGAAAAAGAGGCTATAGACCAGATTGAGCAAGAAATTGAATTTGCTGATAATCCTATTGAAAAGGAAAATGCTGAGATTAGATTACGTTCATTAAATAATCGTGTAGGTGAATTAGTTGAAGAAATTAAAAATAGACAAAAGACTGCTAAAAAGATTCTAGGTGATGTTACAAATTTCTCTGATATAAAATCAAAAATTGTTTCAAAAATTCAAAAACAAACTAAATCCAAACCTTCTTTGCGTGAAACTAAAATTTCAAGTCACAAGGCAGCACAAAATCTTCTTAAAGATTTGGAAAGAAAAACTAAAGCAGAAGAATCTGCTCAAAAATCATTAGAAAATGCATATTCAAAATTAAAAGAATTATCAGCAAAGAAAAAGACTGCATCTAAAAAGAGACCAGCAAAGAAAAAGACTGCAGCTAAAAAGAAATCTAGACGTTAATCCTTAGAATATTTATTAAATTATTTTCTACAACAAAAAGCATGTTATTTTTAAAATAAAAAATTTTTGATTACCCTTGTAGGATTGATTATGATTTTTTTATAATTAATTTACAGTTCTATATTTTTTGACAATCTTTGATGCATTTATCAATGATGAATAAAAATAGAATTCTATTGGGTGGTGTGGTAATACGTCCGTTTATAGTGTTAGATGAGATTAAAAAATAAATTGGCTAGTTTCAATAATGTGACTGTAAAGGATTATGGAAAAATTAAAAGAGGATTGAAAAAATCATTTAAAACGATTCCTTGTCTGAGTGATAATCGATCTGTGATTGAAACTTTTGATATAATTTCATCAGATTCTAAATTCCCAATTACCTATTACAAAACAAAAAAACTTCAAATCCAAGAAGATTCATCTAATAATTCAAAAAAAGTCATTGAAGTAATTCAAAATATTTTAAACATTACTTCTTAGAATCTACGTTTCCATGAATTCTTTAATTTCTAATTAATTATAGTTACAACTAGTGTGTATAGAAAATAAAATAAATTTTGTAGCGTAACTAATCTATTATGGATTAATATCCATCTTACCAAATTTACCTTTGGTTAGTGATACATCACCTTTGAACTCATTAGTATACCCATTTGTAATGACAACTTTATCTCCAACATTTACTGCTTTGATATCGTCACCCCACAAAGTGAGTTTCATTTGGTTTTCTTCAGATTTATCTTCGTTAGCTATTACTGCATCGCAAACATCCACTGTTCCCCCAGTTTTGAGATTCACAGTTCTTGGTTCGCCTTTGCTTACGACTTCAGCGTCAATATTTATTCCGCTTCGCATTTTTTTTGCGTCGGAAATTGGTATGTTTTCTGACATATTTTTGAGTCCATGGCGCACAATTATAAGCTTTGTTAAAAAATTAATCCAATTGCCGATCAATTTTTTAATTTACCCAAATAGTAATCGAGAAATATTAGTGATTACACAATCTCGTTGCAGAGGTATCGAAGCCCGGTCAACCGAGAGGGACTCAAGATCCTCAAAATAGGAAATCCCTTCTCTTAGGAGTTCGTGGGTTCGAATCCCACCCTCTGCACTAAATTTTAATTAAAATTATTCTATTTTGTAAAAATTCTAAAATTATGCAACAATTGTCTTTACTTTGCTAACTGAATGTTTTGCAATTTCCTTATGCATTTCTGCTATTTTATCATCTTTGAATGATAAATTGCATCTAAAACACTTCCAAATCATCTCGGACATGCACAATATAGGCATAAATTGCTTATAAAGATATTGCATGATTGATCCAATTTATTACAATACATGATCATTGTTCTAAAAAACATGTAATTTTTATAATTTTTTAGATCATACTAAAGTTATTTCATGACTAAATGTGAATCCAAGGGTTTAGAAACAAAAAATATTCTACAATTTTTGAAAGATGTTGGATATTTTTGAAGTTTTTGGAAAATTTTCATATTTTGGAATTTTTCTTGCATTAATTGGAGTAAACGCATCTCCAATCCTGATGCCCCCAAGCTGGATTATTTTGACATCATTTTATCTTCTTGATCCCACCTTGAATGTAGTAATTCTTGCCATGGTTGGGGCTACGGGATCTACTCTTGGTAGATTTGTTCTTAAACGGATTAGTGTGATTTTTAGAAGATTTGTTGCAGAAGAACAAAAAACCAATCTTGATGTGATTGGAAATTATCTGAATCAAAAAAAATACGGTTATGTTATTGCATCATTTCTGTTTGGTGCAACTCCACTTCCAAGTAACATGTTGTTTATCGCTTATGGATTAATGCGTGCAAAGAGTATGGGAATTTATGTTGGATTTTGGTTTGGTAGGACTATTTCATATATAATTATGATCTATTTTGGTAATGCTGTTTTGGCTCCTTTCTTAGAAATGTTTGAGGATCGTCTAACTGCAATTTTATTAATTGATGCTGCTGGGATTGGGCTGATTGTTATTTTTGCATCTATTAATTGGACTCTTTTAATAACTCAGCGAAAAATAAAATTTGTCAAACCAAAAATATGGAGATTCTAAATGAACGTTCTTGATTTAATTAAAAATGAAGTTAAAAAAATAATGGATAATGACTCTGCACATGATTTTGAACATGTCATGAGAGTATACAAAAATGCTCAAAAAATGTGTAAGTTGGAAAAGGCAAGTGAGAAATTAGTTCTTAGCTCTGTGTTGTTACATGATATTGTCTCTTACCCCAAATCTGACAAGCGTTCTAAACTATCTTCCATTCAAAGTGCAAAAAAGTCAGAACAAATTTTAAAAAATTATGATTTCTCAAAAGAGGAAATTAGCATAATTTCAGATGCAATACGTGATCATAGTTTTTCTCAAAATAAAACTCCTATGTCTCTTGAAGGAAAAATTCTTCAGGATGCTGATAGATTAGATGCATTGGGTGCAATAGGAATTGCAAGAGTTTTTGCTACGGGTGGATCCCTCAAGCGACCATTTTACAACATTGATGACCCTTTCTGTAAAACAAGAACACCTGATGATAAAACTTGGACTGTTGATCATTTCTTTCAAAAATTACTTAAATTGGAATCTTTAATGAACACAAAATCTGGTAAGGCTGAAGCAAAAAAGAGAACTATGATACTAAAGGAATTCTTAAAACAACTAAAACAGGAAATTTCTACCTGAAACTTGAATCCTTTACCAATTAATATTACAAAATTAAAGAAATGATCAACATAATTGCTCTTTATTTTACAGAAGAATTTTCATCAGAGTATGAGCCATTCCAGTTGTTACTTGGAGCTGGTATTGGAATCATTGCAGTTGTGATTTTAATTAAAAAAATAATTAACAAAAGAAAAAAGCAATAATTCTCAGATCGTAAATTATCATTCAATGCCTATCTGTATCCATTTCTATCCTCAAAAAGGGTTCAAGCCTCTACGGATTTGAATCTAAACACATATTCTCAAAAATAAATAACTGATTTTAATTTATCTTCTAAATTAAAATTATTTAATTTAACATGGGGAATTAAAAAAGAAAAAGAAAAAATTATTGTTTAAAGTCTTGGAATGATTTTTGATTTTGCAGTTATTCCTATAATACTGATTATAGATACTGCAAGTATCATCATTGCAATAGTTCCAAATTCTGGTACTACTTGTTTTTTTGCAATTTCGCCAAATACTTCTTGATATTGTTCATCATGTCCAAATCCAACTGCATTAACAGTAATTGTTACAGGTGAATCATCAGATGCATCAATTGTCAAAGCACTTGTTGTGTGGGTGTTAGTCATTGTTCCTTTGTGCATATGTCCTTCTTCATTTAACAATACCATTGTTCCATGTATTGCCTGTATGTTATAGGTAATATGCTCTGCAGGATCACCATTCAATTCTGTAATTGTGACATCTATGGTTATCACCTCATTTGCGGATCCATCACTAGATACAATATCTGCAACAAGATTATCAATTTGGGTATTTGATTCAACAGTTGAGCCAATTGTAATTGCGCCCAAATCTTTTTCAATACCTCCACCGACAGTTACGAAAACTTGTCCCACCATCCATGGATGAACCAGGCAAAAGTAATCGTATTCTCCAAGTGTATCAAACGTATGTGAGAATGTTTTACCTGCCATCAACATACTGCTGTCAAAGATTCCGTCAGCAGTAGTGTCAGCACCACTCGTTACAGTGTGTACTGCAGAGTCATCATTGCTCCACACAATCTCATCACCTGGATTAATTGTTACCATGTATGGAAGAAAACATTCGTTTGTTTCATCACATCCAGGTACACCAGATCCTTGTGGGAGACTAATTGACACTTGTTCTGCAAATGCAAATGGCGTTATAGTTAGAATGAGTCCAGTTAGGATCATTGAAGTCATCATTAGTTTTTGATTAGTCATTAAATTGTAGATTAAAGATTACCATAAAAAACTTATTGCAAAGCCAGGAAGTTTAACCGTAATCAACATATCTGTCGTAACGAGTTTCTACTTCTGGATTCTCACCTGATTGTATTTTTTCATACACATCATTTTTTCGTGTTTCAATGTATTTGCAAATTTCAGTAAATTCTTTATCCTTTGGATAAGAATCAAAAACTGGCTCAACCATCTTTAGATATTCTAGAGTTTTCATTCTGTATTCCTCTCTTGTGGGTTTTTTGATTCCTTTCATTCTAAACCAGATTACTGCCCAACTTGAGCCTATAACATGTGGTAATTGGTCAAATGCTCTTTGAATCTCAAAACGTTCGTCGTTTCTCATGATTCCTGAAGAAATTTTGAAGCTGATTTTGCAAAATATGTTACTATCATATCTGCTCCTGCTCTTTTAATTGAATAAAGAATTTCTAGTGTAATGTCTTTTTCATTTACATAGCCTAACTGTGATGCAGCTTTTACCAATGCATATTCTCCAGATACACTGTATGCTGAAACAGGAACATTGTATTTTCTTCTTGTCTCTGAAATTAAATCTAAATATGCTAATGCTGGTTTAATCATAACAATATCTACACCTTCTTGGATGTCTGTTTCTACTTCCATCATTGCTTCTCTTGCATTTGTATATGGAACTTGGTATGTTTTTCTATCTCCAAACTTTGGAGCACATTCTGCAGCATCTCTAAATGGTGAGTAAAAGTTTGAACGATGTTTGGCAGAGTGTGACATTATGGATACATCAGTAAATCCTTCATCGTCTAGTGCTTTTCGTATTGCTGCAACTTGACCATCCATCATTGCAGATGGTGAAACAGTATCTACTCCTGCTTTTGCTTGACTAATTGCAATTTTTGCAAGTGTTTCTAAACTGGTATCGTTATCAATTTTATTTCCTTTAATAATTCCACAATGCCCTGTGGATGTAAATTGGCATAGACAAACGTCTGCCATGATTACTATTTTATCCCCAAATTTTTCTCTGATCTGAGAAATTGCTTTTTGAACAATTCCATTATCATCAAAAGATGAACTACCTGCTTCGTCTTTCTGAGATGGAATTCCAAATAACATAATTGCAGGAATTCCTAAATCTATTATTTCTGCAATTTCATCATTAACATCACTTAATGGTAGTCTTTCAATTTCTGACATTGATTCAACCTTGACTCTTTCTTTCAAATCTTCCTGAACAAATACTGGACAAATGAAATCTTTTGGAGAAAGCGTGGTCTGTTGAACTAGCTCCCTCATCTTATCTGATGTTCTCAGTCGACGTAGACGTCTAGTTGGAAATGACACAGTGAAATTCTCTTTAGGTAAAATATAATCCTAGTCTACTTGACTCTGTTTTTTATAGTCAAATAGTTTACTTGCTAACTCTACAACCTCAGGATTGCCTTGTTCTGATGCTTTTCTGATATTGTTCATTGGAGTCGAAACAATACTTTCTACAATTGCTTTTGTCAATTCATCTATAATCTTGATTTTTCTCTCATCTTTTTCATCAAGCATTTGAAGTGCTTTTTGTAATTCCTTTTCTCTAAGATTTTCTATGTTCTTGAATACATCTTTTACAAGTGGTTCTGCATCTAGTCTTTTCATTGAGGCTTCTAATACAATCACTTCCTCATTAATTATATTTTCAACTGTTTTTACCTTGTTTAATCGTGCATTCATATTTTTTTCTACCATCTCTGCGATTTGATCTAGATTCATTAGTTTTACCCCGCCAATTGTTGCAACTTTTTCATCAACTGTTCTGGGATTGGATAAATCTAAAATCATCATTCCGTTGCTTTTATTTTTCATAGCTTCTGCAATTCTTTCATTTGTAACAAGAAAGTATGGTGCAGTTGTTGCTACAAAAATCACATCATAATTATCGAACCTTGAGAGAACTGCTTCAAATTTAATTGGATTCCCACCCATTGTTTCACAAAAAGTTTCTGACCTCCCTATTGTTCTACTTGTAACATCAAATGCATAACCTCTTCTTTGTAATGATTTTGCAACAAGAGTTGATACTTCTCCTGTTCCAATTAGTAATACTTTTTTTGTTTTTAATTCATCAATATTTTCTTCTGCAATCTTTACTGCCATGGATCCAACTGAAATTCCTCCAGCCCCAATCCCACTGGAATTTCTGATTCTAGTTCCAATCCGAATCGCTTTATCAAATAATGTGTTGAGATGTTGCCCTGATGCTTTTGCTTCTCTGGCAGATGTGATAGAATTTTTTATTTGCCCTAAAATTTGCTCCTCTCCTAATACCATGGAATCTAATCCTGATGTTAGTTTCAATAAATGATGTAACGCATCATGATTTTCTACGAATTCCATATTTTCATTAAATGCTTCTTCCTCAAGACCTGTGATTGTTGCCCAAGTTTTCTTGATCTTATCTAAATCATATGTTTTAGATTTTCCAAACAATTCAATTCTATTACATGTTTGAATAATTACACATTCATCTAATCCTGAATTATTTTTGAATTGCTCATACGCATTATTCATGTCCTTAATTGTAAATTTTTCAAGAATGTGAATTGGTGAGTTACGAAAAGTAACACGTGCATTGATGATATTTTTGTTCATTTCCAATTCCTCAATATTGTTCTGGCTCGCTTTTCAGCTTTTTTTATCTGACTGTCTTTTATTAACTGATCAATCTCATTATCACTCATGATACTACGTAGACATTCTCTTCTTTGGTCTTGAGTGGATATGCTTTCTTTGGCTAACTCCCTTACCATTTTTTGAATCTTGATTTGAGCGATGTCTTCTTTGGTAATTATTTTTTTGAACAGTTTTTCTGATTTATCTTTAATTTTCTTTGACATTGCTGGACTTCTTCCTCCAGTGAAAATTGCAATTTGTATGATGTTTTCAAAATCAATTATTGCAGGATTTGAAAAGTCACTGTCTTCTGGATTATCTGAACTATACACTATAATGCCTTTCTTTTTTGCATCTTTGATGATTTTCTGATTTATTTTTCTATCGTCTGTTGTTGTAATGATCAAATTAGGTTTTAATTTTGAAATGAATTTTGTATCTGTGATTTTTTGTTTTATTAATTTAATTTTTTTAGATTTAGCTAGTTTGTTAATTTGAGAATTTACTGAATCGCTGATAACTATGATGTCACATTCTTGTTTTAATGCTGAGTTAATTCTCTTTTGTGCCTCATTTCCTCCTCCTATGATGACTATTTTTTTACTTTGAAGATTAAGATCAATTATCATCGATCAAATGGACTCCAGTTTCTATTTATGTATTAAAAATTGGAGCGTGAAATACTAGCTACATTTTTAATTGAACCGTCAAGTTATTGACATATTGTCTTCTCTAGATGAATCTGATAAGGAACTCCTAAATGAAATTCAATGGACTTTTCCGCTTGTAACAAGACCTTTTGATGCAATTGCTAAAAAATTTGATACTACTCCTGAAGACATTAAAGCACGATTAAATAATTTAAAGAAAATTGGGGTTTTAAGACAACTAAGTGCAATTTTTGATACAAGAAAACTTGGTTACACCAGTTCACTAGTTGCTATGGAGATTGAATCTGACAAATTAGAACATGTTGCAAGCCAAATTAATGGTCATCCTGGTGTAAGTCATAACTATGAACGAGATCATGAATTTAATCTCTGGTTTACTTTAGCTGTTCCTCCTAGCGCTGATTTGAAAGCTGAGCTTGAAAAATTTAATGTCCTAAAAGGAATTAAAAAAGTTAGAATGCTTCCAACCTTACAATTATTCAAAATTGGTGTTAAACTTGACATGGTAGATGACAAGAAACATGATGTTGCACCTACTGAGGAGAAAAAAGAAATTAAAAATATTGAATTTATTCCAACTGAAGAGGATAAAGACTTTATTCGTGAATTACAAAAAGACATGGATATCATCGATGAACCTTTCGTTCTTGCGGCAAAAAATCTTGGAATAACTGAAAATGAGTTATTTGAAAAAATGAGATATTATGAAGATATTGGTGTCATGCGAAGATTTGCTGCTATCTTGAGACATAGACAAGTAGGATTTACTGCAAATGGTATGATTGTGTGGAAAGTTCCTGTAGATAGAATTAAACAAGTTGGGGAAACGTTAGGCTCATTTCCACAAGTAAGTCATTGTTATGAGAGACCTACATATGCTGATTGGCCTTTCAATGTTTTCTCCATGATTCATTGCAAAACTCATGATGAGGCACATGAAGTGGCAAAAACAATTCAAGAACAAATCAATGTAGATGAATATGATATTCTTTTCAGCACTCGTGAATTCAAGAAAACACGTGTTGAATATTTTGTAGAAAATTCATTTAGTTTAGAAGAATCAATTTCAGCATCTTAGACCTCGTTTTTATCATGTCCCACGACATGAATTGTACAAAAGTATTGATCATTCATGTTGCAATAGTATGTAGAATAATCCCCACATTCTTTACATGGTGGCTTTTCATCTAGTTCTGATAATCTGGTATGATACACCTTACTTCTAGGTGTAACGTTTGAATTTTTATAAATTCTTGTTATATTTGAATAATATTCTAATTCTTCAGGATTCAGTATTTGCTCTTTTTTGATTTTTTTAATCATAGATTCCCATTTTTTGTATTTGCCAATTTTAGCAAGTTTCATTTTTTCAATAATTTCAATGGTTTTTTCTGAATCTATTGGAAGGTTCATTTACAAATTAACTTGCTTGAGGTGTTGCTTTTAATTCGTATGAAGGCCAGGTATTGTACAATTCGTCGACTTCTTTCATGTCTGAGTCTGAAATGTATTTCCCATCTGACATTTGAGCATAATTGACAACTTCTTCTTCACTGATCATTGTTGGAAGTACTGTTGCAAACCCTTTCTTTGTCATCATAAATTTCATTGCAAATTCAGTAATGTTTAATCCGTTTCTATCTGCAATTGGTTTTAATTGTTCAACTTTTTCTAATGATGCTTTGAGCCATTCTCTTTTCCTTACTGACCTATGATCATTATCGTCAAATTTAGTATCTGCATTAACTTTCCCTGTTAGAATTCCTGATGCTTCTGGAACCCTTACTAAAATGCCTACATCTTTTTCTTCTGCTCTTTTCATCAGCTCATTTCCTGGAGTTTGTTCTAGTATGTTGTAAACTGTTTGAACTGCACTGAGATTTGGCTTTTCCATTGCCTCCATTCCTTCCTGTGTCCATCCAATTGCAGGACCTAGAGCAATTTGATATGTTTTGATAGAACCTTCTTTGATAAAACTATCTAATACATTGAATATTGAATCATTTCTTACATCTTTTAGTTTTGGATTGTGTACACCATACATGTCCACATGATCTGTTTGCAATCTTTCCAAACTATTTCTTAATGCCATTCTAGTGAAATCTTCGTCAAATTTTTGTGGGAGTTCTTTATGTCCTATTTGTTCAACGCCTCTAAAATCATAACCGTATTTTGTTGAAATAACGACCTCATCTCTCATGTCTTTGAAAACTTCACCAATTAGTTTTTCACTTAATCCTTTACCGTACAAGTCTCCTGTTTCAAAGAAATTAATTCCTACATCGTATGCTTTTTTGAGCATTCTTTTTGCTTCATCTTCTTCAATTTTTTTCCCCCACCAGTCAAGAGCAATTGCCCATGCTCCAAATCCAACTTCTGATATTTTTATATCTGTTTTTCCGAGTTTATTGTATTTCATTTTTATCTATCCTAAACTTGAAATTAATGGCACAATATCTTTTTTGACACATACAATCATCGGAATATCGTTTTTAACATAAGTTGAAACTTGAGTTTCCCTCAAATCCATGATGAGATCTTGGAAATCCCTGATATCATCTACTTCAAATGCTAACATGAAATCTTCATCATGTATTCCAAAAGAGTATGTTGTATTGAGGATTACTTGCGGGTATTTTTTACTGACCTCTATATGTTCGTCCATAATTTCCTGACGTTTTTCTTTTGGAAGTAGATACCATTCCCTTGTTTTTGTAAATGGATATACTATGACGTGTTTTTTTGGATCATTCCCTGTAAGAAATCCGTGAGCCTTTTGTTCTTGTACGTATAGTGATGGTCTAGTGCATGACAAGTATGTTCTGGATGGAATAATGTATTTGCCAAAGACTGTTTGGTATATTTTTGCTATTACAGTTTGAATTTCTTCTACTGTTTTTGCTGCAAACCAAAATAAAAAGTCAGTATCATCTCTTAATCCTAAATTTGAATATGTTCTATACATTATCCCTGAATTGTTAATCACATTTTCAACTTCTTTTGCAGACTCTGCTTTTGCTAGATCTGCCATCCATCTCCATTTTGGGTCCACTTTGAAAAATGAGAAATTGAAATAATATTGGTTATTTTCTTCTGACATATCAATTCCAATTTTGAAACCCTATTTAAACAAAAAAGTAGATTCTCTATTGTAGAACTTCGATAATTTTCTCTGATGATTTATGTCCTGACTTTATTTGTACAAATGATGTTGATATTTTGAAATATTTTGCAATTTTTTTAATGATTTCTTTATTTGCCTCTCCTTTGATTGGTTTTGATTTTACCCCTATTGTAATTTGATCATTTTTTATTTCTAAAAATTCTTTAGAAAATTCTACGTGAACTTTATAAATCAATAGTTTTTTGGGAAAATACTCTGTTTAAATTTGATTAGGCTGATTGTTCTAAAGCCCACTCGTAACCTTCTGCTTCCAGTTTGTCTGCAAGTGATGCATCTCCTGTTTTCAATACTTGACCTCTAGCAAATACATGAACAAAGTCTAATTTGTCTAAGAATTTTAAAATTCTTGCATAGTGGGTGATTATGATTATTGTTGCATCTTTACCTGCAACTTTACTGATTGCTTGTGCTACTGCTTGGACTGCATCAATATCTAATCCTGAATCCGGTTCATCTAAAATTGAAATTTTTGGTTTTAATACTGCCATCTGTAATACTTCGGCACGCTTCTTTTCTCCTCCTGAGAATCCCTCGTTAAGATATCTTGAAAGAAATTCTTCTCTTAATCCTACTTTTTCTAGATTTTCTTTAAGATATTTTTGAAATTCTCTAACTGTGATGAACACTTCTCTATCGTCTCCTTCAAGTGCTTTACTTAGAGAATTATATGCTGTTCTTAGAAAGTGAGAAAACCCTACACCTGAAACTTCAGTTGGGTATTGAAATCCTAAGAATAATCCTTTCTTTGCTCTTTCATCTGCCGATAAACCTAAAATGCTTTCACCATTTATCAAAATGTCTCCTTTAGTAACTACGTATTTTGGATGTGCAAGTAATGTATAAGCTAGTGTGCTTTTTCCTGAACCATTTGGTCCCATAATGGCGTGTACTTCTCCAGGACCTGTTTTCAAATTGACCCCTTTGAGAATCTCTTTACCTTCTATTGATACATGAAGATCTTTGATTTCCAAGACTGCCATATTACAATATATTTTGATTCTCTATATAATACCGACGAAATTTAGCTAATCCTAATCGTAATGATAAATAATAAAATGAAAAGAGGGGGATGTAGTTATTGGGCCAGAGATGGTCTCAAAGTAATTTTGAGTTTATAGCATGTTAGAATTTCTTTACATCTGTTTCTGATAGTGACTTCTGTAACTCCTGCAACACTTGAAACGTCTCTTTGTAGGACGTTTTGACCAAGTAGAACTGATGCTACATACAGATATGCTGCGGCTATTCCGTTAGGTGCCTTTCCGTCAGCAATACTGCTGTCTTTAGTTTTTTCTGCAATTTCTAAGGCTAGTCTTTCAACTCTTACCTCAGTTTGCGTCATGTTGGCTATCTTTGAGATGTATTTGTTCATGGTTACAACTGGGGCGTGTATTTGTCCCATTTCCATTACCATGGTTCTATAGTATCTAGCTGCAAGTTTTGTTTTTGATTTAACATCTTTTGCTGGACAAATTCCTCGGCAAATTTCTTCTAATGATCTTACTACTTCGCATTGTTTGCATGCCATGTAAATTGTAGCAGCTGTAATACAGACTACTGATTTTCCTTTTACATCAATATGTCCATCCAAGTTTCTGTATATCATAGAAGCAGTTTCCAACACATTCCTTGAAAGATTTAGACCATCACATGTTTCACCCATTTTTGCTAAAACATTTGCTAATCTTCTCTCTTTTGGTGAGGAAACTCGTACTCTTTGTTGCCATTTCCTGAGATTGTTCATTTGTCCTGCAACTTCGCGGTTTATTGTTTTTCCACTAAAGTCTTTTGAACTAATTGAAATCTCAGTAGTTATTCCCAAATCATGTTGGGAATAGGTTGTTTGTCCTGTTGCTCTTGCAAGCTTCATCTTGTCTTCGAAGTTTGAGCTTATTGTTTCTGGACCAAAATCTGCAATCTGATCATCGACGACAACGCCGCAACCAGAACAGATTATTTCACCATTCTGCATGTCATCTACTAATGTAGACTTACATTCAGGACAGTTTTGTTTTTCTAGTATGTTCATCATTTTTTTCTCCTAAATCTTTTTGGTGTGTTAGCAGGAGATTCTTGATCTGCAAAAACTTTTTTGCCAATGTATTTTTGTATATTATTAGTTAATGGCGTTGCTGATGCAAACGGTCTTTTTATTGGACCTATCAGTTCATTTACTTTTGCAACTCTAGTTCCCGTTTTGTCACAGAGTATCTGTCCTTCAACTAATTCTGTTGATAGTTGAATGATTACCCTGCCACTAGCGGCTAGGTGCATTATTTCGCCTACCTCCTGCAATTAGATATACAATAATTGTATTCTTATCATAGACTTCTGTCAACTTTACTTTAGCTAAGAGCTAGAATTCATTTTATTTTGATTGTTTTGATCTTTTTACCACTAACTTTTCTGAAATTTTGTTAAGAATTTTTGTCTTGGAGGATTCTTTTGGCACAATGACGTATCCTGACCTTACAAACGGTCTTTTTGGAAATCTTACTTTGTCATCTGACTCTGTAATTTCAAATCCTCCTGCTGTTGTTGCATCCATTAATTCTTTTAATGAAGGATCAAAAACACATTTTTCTAATCCTACTCTTCTACCTTTAGATTTTTTTAAATTCTTGTTAAAATAATCCAACCAGATTACGACATGCTCGTAATCTTTCATTTTATTCCTTTAGTAAAATTGCGTTGACGATTCCGTTTTGTCCTGGTTTTGAAACAACTCTACACTTTCCATCTGCTGTTTCAAGAATTGCACCTTTTGTAATGATGCCACGTCTTTTGTAATCATTGTTTGTATCGTTTTCTAATACTTTGATGATTTTTGATTTCTTTACTTTAGCTTCACCTGTTGCTAAATTAACAAAGTCTATTGATTTCAAAGCTGTTTTTTGATTGTTACCTCTAATTCTTCTAGTTACTGTGACTTGAGCTCCGTTGATTGGCTCATTTGGATATCTATCAATTTCATATTTCCTTCTAATTCTAAGTGGAACTCTTCTTCCACCAGTAATTTTACTGGTTGCTAAATTCTCTACGGATTTTCTCACGAATGGTCTCTGAATTACTCTAATTTATACAAAACGCAAAAAATTAGCCGTGAGTTAAAAATTCTGGTTAGTTCACTTCTGATGCTATGGGTGGCGTCGGAGTTTGTCTATTTGCTGTTTTTCTTACTTTGGAGAATAATCTTTGTTTAAGATCTTCAACATCTCCTTGAATTCCAAAATATTTTTGGAATTTTTCAGTTGTTGTAAAAATTTTTAATCGTCCTACATTTTGATGGCTAATGTAATCTAGATGTCGTAATTCTTTAAGATGTGCATATACTCCAGATCCTCTTGTTTCAAGAAGTTGTTTTGATGATATTGGTTGCATGTATGCAATATATGATAATGTTTTGAGTGTTGCATTTGGTAGAACTGGTTTTGATGCATATTTTTTGACTGTAGAACTGTATTCTGGTTTTAATTGCATTACGTAAGATCCATCTGGAAGTATTACGATTTCCAATGCTTTGAATGCTGATTTTGTCTTTTTCATGATATTATCAAGCAATTCTATCGTTTTTGTTTTAGATTCCGTGCCTGAAGCTCGTATAATGTTTTCAACTGTGAGTGGTCTTCCTGCAGAATAAAGTGCAGATTCTATTCTTGCAGTTGCCTCGTCTAGATTATCAATTTTTACCATTTTTATTCACCTTTGATTAATTTGTCAACTCATCTTTCATGACTATAATTTTTATGTCATCTTCTGCTTGTTCTAGGTCTACTTTCTGATCTCTTGCCAAAAATAATGCTGCAAAGAAACATCTGATTGAATCGACTTGATCTAGGTCTGCAATAATGTTTTGTAATAATCCAAACCCTGTAGCACTAATTTTCTTCATAATGAGGTCTTCATATTTTCCTATGATGCTTTCAAGGGAAGTAAAAAACTCATTGAAATCTGGCGCTACAATTGGTTCTATTTCTAATTGTTTATTTCGTCTTGATTGTGGATTTGCAATTGTACCTATGAGATTTTGCAATAATCCTAATAAATCATCTAATGAAACTGGATAGGTAGATTCATGTCTATATGGAATATCTATTAATTCAATATCTACATCGGTTCTTTGATACATCGGTTTTTTCTCCATTGCTGCTTTTTGTAGTGCAAAAATACTTTCCACTTTCATTCTGTAAATTAATGATGATGATAATGCCGCCATTCCTGCTACTTTAAGATCTTTTTTACCTGTTTTTTCAAGAATTTTTAGTAATAAATTTAAAATTTGAATTAGATCAATTTCCCAAACATCTTTTTTAACAACTGATGATGGGCTAAATAGAATGTTTATTGGTTCTTGCGAAATACTGTCTGGAGTTTGTGATTCACTCACATCGTTCTTCTTTGTCTATTCAATAATATCTAAGGGCTCTATTTTTTTCTCACATCCAGTCAACTCTTATATTGTTAGAGTGGAAAATTGAACTATGAAATCTGCTAGGATTTTAGCTCCAAATGAGCCTCTTGCAGTATCTGAAAGTGAGACTCCGAAACCTCAAGGTACCCAAGTTCTAGTCAAAGTAAGTTCTGTTGGTGTATGTCATAGTGATTTACATTTGTGGGAAGGCGGATATGATCTAGGTGATGGTCAATTTATGAAAGTGACTGACAGAGGAGTGAAATACCCTGTAACACCTGGCCACGAAATTGTGGGGACTGTTGAAGAAATTGGAGATGGTGTTTCTGGAATTGCAAAGGGAGATCAAGTTTTAGTTTTTCCATGGATTGGATGTGGTGAATGTCCTGCTTGTAAAGTGGGAAATGAAAATCTATGTGATACCCCAAAATCTCTGGGTGTTTTTCAAGATGGTGGTTATTCTGATTATGCTTTAATTCCTGATTCAAAATATTTGGCAAAACTTGATGGTGTAGACAAAGATGCTGCTACTTCACTTGCTTGTTCTGGACTCACAGCATATACTGCAATTAAAAAAGCAAATCAAAATTCTCCTGAGTTTATTGTGATTGTTGGAGCTGGGGGTTTAGGATTAATGGGCGTCCAAATTGCCAAAGCCATAACTAGTGCAAAAATTATTTGTGTTGATTTAGATGATAAAAAATTAGACACCGCTAAAGGAATGGGTGCGGACTTTACAGTAAATTCTAAAGATCCTGAAACAGCTCAAAAAATAATGTCTATTTGTAATGATAAAGGTGCAGACAGCGTTGTAGACTTTGTAAATGCTCCCCCAACTGCAAAATTAGATTTTGCAATTCTTAGAAAACGAGGTAATTTGGTTCTTGTTGGCTTGTTTGGAGGTTCTATTGAATTATCTCTGGTAACAATTCCTTTGAAATCTATTACTATTCAAGGAGCATATACTGGAAATTATACAGACATGGTAGAACTGCTTGACCTTGCACGAAAGGGTACAATAAATCCTGTAATTTCAAAAAGATATTCTTTAGATGAGGCAAATACTGCTTTAGAAGATCTTAAAGCTAGAAAAATTATTGGCCGTGCTGTGATAAACCCATAATTTCATACACTGCTACAAAATTTTATAATAGAAAAAAATTGAGTATTGTTGTTGGATACTAAAACAAGTTGTGAAGTTGCATTGACACATCTCAAAAATAAACAATTCATAACTGCTCATATGCTTTTTCTAGATCAAGCTGAATCCTTAAAGAAATCTGAATTTCTAAAATCTGCGTTATTGTATATGTTGGCAAATGAGTGTAAAACTAGACAAGGAAAAGTTTCTGAAAATGAAATTAGAGAAGCAAGTGATTTATTTTTAAAATATTCAAATGCAAAAAATTCTACAAATGTAAGGGGTGCATTACTATGTGCTTCAAAATGTCTTTTAAGTTTAGGTGAATTTGATAAAGCTAAAGTTGTATATCAAAAAGCTAAATCCATGATCCAAGTTTCTATTCCCGTTACAAGGCCAATTGTTATCATTGATGATAGTAAGGCAATTACCATGAAATTGCAAACATATGTAAAAAAATTAGGATATTCTGAAATCCATATTTTTGAAAATGGAAAAGATGGTTTAACTGGGTGTAAAAAATTATTTTCTGAAAATAAAGAACCTGTGGTTTTACTTGACATGGGATTGCCTGATCTAGGTGGTGATGTAGTTGCTACTAAATTATTAAAAGAGAACATTAGTTTACAAATAATTGTAATTACGGCAGATGAAAAAACAACTTCACGTGTCAATAAAACAATCAGTACTGGAGTTTCAGCCTTTATTCAAAAACCATTTACTCTTGATGAACTCAAAAAAGCTATAGATATTGCAGAATCTGAATATTCATTATTACAATAACAATAATGACATATTCAGAATATTGACATCTTTAATGTCTATTTCATTTATTCTATAATCAATTAATTCATCTGAAAATTTCTCTACTATTTTCTGTGATGTGTTTGTTTTTTCTGAATTAATTTGCAATAATACTAACATATTCCATTCGCCTTCCATATTTGATACTAGGAGATAGTTGTCTAGTTTTGTAATAAAATCTCTGATTGAATCTTTAACTGCTTCAAGTGATTTGGATGGTTTTAGTTTCATCAAAACTGCTTGATACTCATTAATTCCAGATACGTCAGTTAGAACTGCTTTGTACCCTTTGATAATCCCACTTTTTTCTAATCGCTCTATTCTTTTTCTAATTGTTCTATCTGAAACATCATGATCTAATTTTTTTAATACATCTGCGATTTCCTTTGATGGGGTTCTAGCATTATTATTGAGAATCTCTATTATTTTTTGATCAACCTTGTCAAGATTTGACCATGCATCTTCACTCACACCCTTCCAAAGATGTGATGCCTTTTGAATTTTTGGTTTAATCGGTACTAATTCTACGATTGGAATTTTTACTCTTTTAAAATTCAACTCGATTTTAATATTTCTTGATCTTCTGGATAGTGTAATTAAATTGGATTTGGGTAGATTTGGTTATGTGTTCATTTGTCTGGATTACCATACCAGTTATATGCTGATAATCGAAATACACGACATGGGTAAGCGCCAAGTAAAAAATGAAAGTGCATTAAAAGAAATTCGATTACCTGAAGAAGGCGAACTTTTTGGCCGTGTTTTGAAAATGATGGGCGGAGAAAATGTAATGATAAAATGCGATGATAATATTACCCGACGTGGAAGAATTAGAGGTAAACTAAAGAGAAGAGTTTGGATTAGAGATAATGATATTGTAATAATTGCACCTTGGGATTTCAAAAAAGATGAACGTGGAGACATTGTTTGGAGATTTACACTTCCTCAAGTTGAATGGCTTAAAACACAAAATCACATTCCAAAAGATTTCTAGTTTTTTACTTTTAACTTAATTTTATTTCGATATCTTAGTTAATATAGTGAATACATTGCTTGAAAATCAAATGGAACAAGGCACCGTAAAATGGTTTAACCGTACTAAGGGCTTTGGTTTTGTCGAGAGAGAAGGTGGAGACGATCTGTTTGTTCATAAATCAGATGTTGAAGGATTCATCAACGAAGGCGACAAAGTCGAGTTTGAAGTGGGCGAAGGTCAAAAAGGACCAGCAGCTCAAAAAGTTAAAAAAATAGAATAGACAATGAATTTTTAAATTAAGATTTCATCTTTGTTTTCTTAACCTAGTCTTTCTTTTTATTATTTTTAAATTATTTTAAAAAAATTTGTGGTCCCGCGGGGCGGAGTTGAACCACCGACAACCCGGTTTCTGTATGCCTGATGGGCTGTTTTTCGTTTAGCCATCTAAAGCCAACAACTACAGCCAGGAGCTCTACCAGGCTGAGCTACCACGGGACAAAAAAATGAAGAACTCTGCTATTAAAAAACTATCGTAGATGATTTCAAATATTGATCGTTGTGATCACTATATGCATAAATACTCTGAAAAGTTTTTCAGGTTATTATGTTGAAACAGGCGCTATCTTATTCTGGATATGTATGTGCACCATATTTACACACTCATGATTCTGTTGGACTAAAGGATACTTGGATAAATTCAAAAAATATCGAGAAATTATACTTTGTCACTGGAACCTTTTCTAGTGATAGTAAACCGTATTTTTCTAATTCTACAAATCATTACATTTTAGCAAAATTCAAAGATAGCGAACAAATTTCAAAAGATCTAACTATTCACAATCATGAGAAAACCTCTTTTGTGTTTAACATTAAAGATGAACTCTTTCAAAGAGAAGTTAAAGGTACTACAAACTTTGTCTCAATTTATTATTTAGAATATGGTGATGATGGTGATGACTTGCAGGAAATTGCAAATCTTTTGTTGAAAAGAGACAAAATCGAGATAGCCGGACTAGGAAACATGATCACATTTTGCTTAACTCCTTCAAAATTTACATTTCCGTATTCTGAAAATATTATAGTGCTTGAAGTTGCGAGTGAAAAGAGTCATCAGAGTGTAAGCAAATACTGTGATCAAACTAGACGAGATATTAATAGAAAAGGAATGACTATGACTAGTTTGATGAGTCTTTCAATTCTTGATACACTAAAGTAGAATAGTTAAAGTTTCTACATGCTCGGCAAGTATAATAGCAATTTTACGCATGATTAATCATTGAAACAGCGTTCATTACTTCTTTTTGAGAATGGTATCAAATCTGAGGCCACCAAGGTAGAATATCTCAAAAATTTGAACCGATTCAAGGACTTTTACAAGCTAAAGGACTATGATTCGATTCTTGGCATTGATGGTAGAAAACTTCAGGAAATGGTTGAAGATTATGTCATGGACATGAAGACCAAACTATCCCCAAATACTATTCCTACTCGAATCTATCCTTTACAGGCATTCTTTGAGATTAATGATATAGATCTAAAGTGGAGAAAGATTAGACGACTATTTCCTGCAAAAGTTAAGAAATCAGGAAGAAGGGCATATTCTACAGAACAAGTTCAAGTAATTTTGAATAATTGTCATGATCTTAGGAATAAGGCAATCGTGTTGTTCATGGCTTCTAGTGGTTGCAGAGTGGGTGCATTCCCATATCTCAAGCTAAAGGACATTCATCCTATTGAGAATTGTAAACAAGTTATGATTTATTCTGATGATATTGAAGAATATACAACATTTCTAACTCCTGAAGCATCAAAAGCATTTGATGATTATTTGGAAAAGAGAAAAAAGGACGGGGAATATCTTGATGAAAACAGTCCTGCATTTAGGAAAACATATCGTTTAGGACTTGAGAAAGCAAAGTCTGTTACTGAAAGAACTGTATCTGAAATGATGCAACGTGTTTTGAAAAATTCTGGGTTAAGGGAAAATAAGACTGGTGCGAGATATGAGATACAACGTGATCATGGATTACGAAAGAGATTTGATACTATCATAAAACAAACTGACAACATGAAACTCATTCATGCAGAAAAGATGTTTGGACACAGTACTCCTAGTATCCCGTTAGATGAAACCTATGCTGATTTTTCAGTTGAATCTTTATTCAATGAATACAAAAAAGCCATACCTGAATTAACTGTAAACGATTCAGAACGAAATAAAATAAAACTAGATGCACAAAACAAGAAAATTACACAACTAGAAGTAAAGACTGCAAGAATTGATGATTTAGAAAGACGAATGAGAGTTATGGAAAAATCAAATTGATTTTTCATAATTTTAGATATGATGTACCTTTAGCAAGTGGATTTTGAATCATTATTTCATACCTATTAACATCTATTGGATAATTCTGTTTCAAAATTTCATATGATTTTTCAATTTTTGATTCAATTCCTAACTCTTTACAAACTTTTTTAATTTTTTTAAAATTAACTGGTCTTTCCCCATTTAATATTAACATCATTATCTCCTCTGAAATTAATTTTGGTCTAAATATGTCTGAAAAAAAAGATTCGAATGTAGAATAACATAATTCTTCTACTCCTGTAGATTTGCACCAATTTTTACCAGTCAAGATACTTTTAATTACACAAAATAAAAAAAATGAACCTATTTTATTAACATTCATTTCTAACATTCCATCTGTTTTATAATATTTTGAGGATTCATCATAATCTAAACCAGAAATACCCATATACGTATCAAAATCCGATTTCAATAATTCTAGTTGAACTGAATGAGTTTTTTTGGCAGTTTTTGTCAACATGTAATATTTTTCACGACCTTTCTTTTCTGAAAAAATTACTTTTTTCGTTCCTAGTTTAAGCAAATGTTCACTTAACACTGGTTTTGATATTCCAAGTTCGCTGATCAGATCAGAGAATCTGATTTTTCCCTTTTTCTTTAATTTTGATAATATCTGACCTTGAATGTATCCTGTGGGGTATCTTTTTGTTCGTAACATATGCCTTACCTATCTTAATTTAGTAAGTATAACATCAGCTATAAAAGGTTAGGTAACCTTACCTAAATATGCGAGTTCAGTTTAACATCAAAATTGAAGAATCTGATCTTATTCTAATTCATAAAATTGCAAAGAAACGTGGTCAAGGTGCATCTGATTTTACTAGGATAGCTATTCGTAAAGAATTAGCTAGATTGGGGTTTCTCAAAAAAGAAGAAGCAAAAGCTTTGGAGGTAATTATATGAAACGAAAATGTAATGACGAGAATACAAAGATTGTAAAACGAATTTATGATTGGGATGGAAAGCATGTTGAGATAGATCTTTGTGAAATACATCTTTCTGATCCTGACTTTGAATATTTTGTTACAGAATATTCATTACAAGAGGTTGTTTCAAATTGAATACTAATTTTTGTTGTAAAGATAATTCTTACTCGTGCATTGATGTACAAATTGATAATTCTTTCTCAAATAAAATTGTGTTATGCAAAAAACATTATGTTTTACACATGGAACATGATGATTCTGTAAAAATCCTCGGCTACATCCTAGAACAGGAGGCCATAGAGGTTATAAAATCGACTAAGAATCATGGTGCGTCAATACATCCTCTAGAGAAATTACCCGAGAATCTTCTATCAATACAAAATATAGAAGAATCGATGACGGATTTTCTAGAGAATAATGATTCTAACAATATTAGTACAAAATTAGAGGATACATCTTTTGATTAATTTAAAAAAAATACAACTTGAAGCCTTGGTTTGGCGACTTAATCTTCAAGTTAGGAAAACCAACTTTGGAGTTGATACTTTTGATACACAGTGATCTACCAATAAAGATTTCAGAGAACGGATTAATTTTATGCCAATTATGTATTAATCTCAAAGGTCGTTCTAAGAGATTCTCAAGCATTCGTGCTTTGAAATGGCACATTACAAACAATCATGATTTCATTGGAGAGTTGATTTGAGCCTAGTTTCTATGCGTAAATGCCCTGTTTTAGGATGTAGATTCAATAAAACACCTGTAGCTTCAGACCTCTCTCAAATCAAAAAACATATCCAATATGATCATGATTATAGAGAAAAACAAGAAACAGCAATCTCACTTGGTTTGATTGATTCCCTGTATGAGAAACGTAGCCCTTCTTGGCTTATGGATTCACTATCTGAATTTTCAAAGGTGTATGAATAGTGGGATTTTATTTCTGTGAAGAAAGTGATTACAAAGCAAAAACTTTGAAGGAACTTAGAAAAATGGGTTGTAAATGCCCTGATCCTTTATTCTATCCTGATGAAAAAGATGTAAAGAAACAAGCAAACAAAAAAAAGTTTATTGAAAAAAGTTTAGATGATGATAATAGATCTGATCAGAAAAAATTATATGATTTTGCATTAACTCGAATAGACAAGCTTGTAATTTCAGAAAATAATTCTGATGAAGTATTTGGAATTCTAAAAAACAATAACCATATTGAAACTCTTAATCTTTCATCTACAAGATCTATTCATTGGCTAACAAATGAGCATAATCAATTTGTAAATTCTGATGAATTACACTCTTCAGATTATTACAAAACAATTCTAAATACAATAATATCAAAAGCTACAATGAATGGAACTGAAAAAGTTAAAGTCTATAATAGAATTGCACAACTTGAAAATGAAATTTGGTATGATTTAGGAAATTCATCATGGCAAGCTATCAAAATAACTGAAGGTAAAGTTAAACTTGTAAAACTAGACAAAGATTCTCCTGTTTTTCGTAGAAGTCAATCATTACAAGAACAAATTCAACCCGAAAAAGGAACTAACATATCATTAGATCTTCTTGTAAATCTCTTACACATCTCAGAACATGACCAACTAGTATTCAAAATTAATCTGATTTGCATGTTCTTACAGGCATATTCTATGCCTATGATTGTATTTGATGGAAGTGCAGGAAGCATAAAGACAACTGCAACAGCTACCGTAAAACGAGTTGTAGACCCAGCAGGAAAACAAAGTCAAGACAATGTTTCAAGTATGCAAGAAAAACCAAATGACTTGATTATCCAACTTTCTAATCGTTATTTGGCAAGCTTTGATAATGTAAGTTACATTGATTCAAAAATTTCAGATGTAGTTTGTAGGGGAATAACAGGAAGTAATAATGAACGACGAAAATTATACACTGACAATGATGAAGCAATTTTTAGCTTTAGATCTAAAATAGTTCTTAATGGAATTATTCCAACTTTAGACTATCCTGATTTACAAACCCGTTTAATTTCATATGATCGTGAAACGATAGATGAATCTAATTTAATCACCGAAAAAGAATTTCAAAAAAGACTAAATGATATTTTACCAAATGTATTGGGATTAATCTTTAAGACATTATCTAAGGCTTTAGAAAAATATCCTGAATTAAAAGATAAAATTAAACCAAAAACTAGAATGGCTGATTTTGAAATCTGGGGTGAAGTCATTTCTAGATGTTTAGGTAATACTTCAAATAAATTTCTTAAAGAATATTACACTAAAGTCAGTCAACGAAATATTTCTAATCAAGAAAATTACCCGATAATTCAAGCCATTCAAATTCTCATGAAAGGTAGAATATTTTATGAAGATTCTGCCCTTAACATTTTCACTGAACTTTCAAAAATCGCTGAAGACAAATTAATGATAAATCTCAAAGACCGATTCATCAAATTTCCCAAACATTACAATCAGATTACAAAACATTTCAAAGTTGTAAAGCCATTGTTGAAAACTGCAGGCTTTGATGTGATTAATTACCACTGGACAAAACAAGACCCAAAATTTGATAAAAATACTTCAATTATCAGCATCTCAAAAATTGAACTTCAAAAGACACTGGCAGAAGATTTACCAAAAAAGCCCTCACTGCCTTCACTGCCCTCACCGCAGAAAAAACAGGCACAAAAATCAAAGAAAACCAGTGAGAGTAGTGAGAGGTCACACAAATCTAATTCAGAGCCCTCACTGGAAAATGATAATTCTAGTCACGAAAAACAAGCCAGTGAGAGCAGTGAGAGTAGTGAGAGCAATTTGAAGAAATTTTACTGCTGCACTTGTGATGCTGGAGAATTTGGAGAAAATGAATCGACTCAACTTAATGGAAATATTGTAGAATTCCACAGAAAGCAAGGTCATGATGTGAGATTATGGGAGAAAAAAGAAAATGTCTAGTGATGCGAAACTAGACCTAATCCTTCAGGATCTAAACCTAATCAAAAATCATCTAAAGATTGTTCCTGACAAAGATTCTGAAATTATTGATTTGAAATCAAGTATCTCTGAATATGAAACATATGCAAAAGAAGAACTGAAATTAAATGCAAAGACCATAACTAATCAATTATCTACTCTTTCTAGATTTTTACATCATTGTAATGGTATAATCAATAAAGAATCTGTGAAATCATATCTTGACACTAATGAATCTGATTCATGGAAATCAAATCAAATTAAAGCACTAAGGCGATACATTAGAGATTATCTCAAGCTAGGAAATTGGATTGAATCATTTGAATTCTCAAAAACTAAAGCCAAGATAAAGCATCTTCCATCTGATCAAGAATTATTAGAATTTGTCAAAGAGTTGAAAGGTGAATCACAAATAGCTTTTCTTCTAATGTATACTTCGGGTCTTCGAATTGGAGAAATTGTCAAGCTAAAAGTGGAGAACCTAAACTTTGAGATAAACTCTATTGATGCATCTGAAATTCATGATGGTGATACTAAACATTCTTGGGTTAGTTTCTTCACTACTCCATTGGCTAAAATTCTACAAAACTATATCGAAGGAAAATACATAGCTAACAATGAAAATCTTTTCTCAATAGAGTCTAGAACCATACAAAATAACTTCAAGCTAGTATCTGAAAAGCTAGGAATAGAATTAACTCCTCATGTATTACGTTCTGTATTTACGGAAAAGTGTACTGTAGCTAAAATCTCAGACAAATACATAGATGCACTATGTGGTAGAACTAGTCCTAGTATCATAGCTAAACACTATACTGATTATTCTCCCCAAAAACTACGATTACAGTACAATCTAGTAGAACCTCTACTTACACTATAGATTCTACTATTTTCTTACGAATCTAGTATCAGATTACGTAAAATTGTACTAGTATGCTAGATCGTACAGTATAGAATTTTGTACGACTTTTTCTACGAATAGAAATAGTAGAGTAATTCGTAATACTGTACTGATATCTGTATTATTGTACAATAGTGCTGGCAGTATCTTATTTCATATGACTGGTATTCTGTATACAGTACACCTATGAATTACAATAGTACACAAAGTACAAACTCGTAGTCATTACTATTCTGTAATTGTGGATTCTTGTACTTTCTACTAGTTTGTATTATCGTAGAATTTGATGCCTATGTTTTGCTTGTACTGTTGCGTCATCGTTAGATAGATTACGTAAATTTTGCATAACTATCGTATAGGTGTATTTTCCAAAATTGATACGACCTTTCTCTGTGCATAATCTTTAGAAATATTATGTAATTCTCATCTGTGATACTGTACCTTAATTTTATTAGATTAAAAAATATCATAATGGTGGAAGCTGGTATGTCATTTAACCCAAGACGATAGATCATCCATATGATGTGATTGCCTATTGACCAAGAATCCTACTCCAAGGATTAGGCAATCAACCCGGCTTCCAATAATTATCAAGTTTGATATCCTACATTGTCGATAAATATCTCTTAAGACTCAAAATGAAACATGAAAAATATGTGCAAAAATTGTGGAAGAGAGATACAAAATGAAAATATTACTCATTGTTCTGACAAATGCATATTTGACAGCATAAAGAAAAGCAAGAAATTTGGCAATCCTGAAAATTCTCCTGACTATTCGGTATAATCCTTAGGTAGATTACGTAAATTTTAGGAATACATCGATATACTATATTCACAAAATTTTGACGACCTTTTTCTATGCTTTCAAGCTTTTACGTACTATCTCATTCAAAACTCTAGAAAAGCTAACCGAATTTACAGACTCTTTGATTAATTTTGATTGCCTTTCATGTAACTTCTTTACAAGATCATCATCAATCATTATGGTGATTCTTTTTGCCATTACTTCTCACTTGAAATCATTTTCAAAGAGTTGATAATTTTTTTAGCTTCATGTTCTGAGAATATAAAATAGATATAGGCAG
>JABMOR010000100.1 GCA_013203245.1 Candidatus Nitrosopumilus sp. | reverse complement strand
TGCACGCGGGGGGTCACGGATTCGAATTCGGTCCGGTCAACTTTATAACCTCAACGATCTATGCTGAAATTCAGACTTCAAGATGGATTTAAATAGGATTAGTTTCCGTTTTTTGATATGGCAACTTCTGCAGACGCATGGCCGGTATTCATACCACTCATTGTTGGTTTACTTCCAGGTTTAATTTACTGGATAGCACTTACCGCAAAGAAAAACTAAGTTTTATATTATTTTTATTTTCTTTTTATTCATTTAACAGTGTAAACTGGGTTTAACGTTCTTACCTTTCTTGTTCACTATTTGATATGTTACACAAAATTAATCTCTTTTAACAAGAAAAATTATGATAAAAGTGGTTCTATGTACATTTTTGATATTATTATTGATTCCGTTTAGTCAAGGCTTTTCTCAAGTAACAGACAATCCATCTACACTTAATGTATCTCTAAGAAATGAATCTCCTTTTGTTTATCAAGATTCAGAAGGTTACACGGTCGTAGTAGGGATAGCTGAAAATAACAATTCTCTAACTCCTATATCTAATGTCAAAATTCAAGTGCATTTCTTTGATGATTTATCTCCTGATCCTTTGGAAGTTGTACAAGGAACTACTACCCTTGAAGTAATTGCACCTAATGGAAAATCTCCATATTCCATTCGCTCCCAAACTCCAAATCTGGACATTACCCAGGCCTCTGCATCCTTATTGGGATTTGATTCTTCCGTAGAAAAACAAAAAGGACTTACTGTCTATTCAACTGATGTTTCTCTGGATACTTCTTTTAGATTTTCAGGAGTTTTACAAAATGGAGGGGCTCCAAATTCTGACACTAACGTCTATCTTACATTCTATGATGGTTTTGAACCTCCAAGAATTCTTAGTGTATCCACAATAGAACTTGGTGATGTGGAATCAAACACTGAAGTTTCATTTGATCTTGATGAAGTAATTGATTCAAGAGCAGTAGGCTTTTACTTATTTGCAGAATCAAATGTTTTCAGTTCTGACTTTGTTGATATACAAATTCCAGCATCTGAAATTCCTGACAAACTCGTAACTATCTCAAATGTATCTGTAGAAGATCCTGATGGAAAGAAATTATCTGAACTAAGTGTTGGTTCTACAGTTCACATAAAGAGTGAAACATGGATTGAATTTGCAGCAGATCAAGAATCCGATGAAACTGCCTACTCTTACTATGTTCAGGTAAAGAAATCTGGTGAATTACCTTATGTTGAATATATTGGAAAATTTGATGGACGATTTATTGGAACTGGACAAGAAACTCAAACCATAGATTGGATTCCAGAAAAAACTGGATTATATTTCATTGAAACTTTTGTTTGGGATAGAAATAATATTCCAATTGCTGAGCAAGGTCCATTTGTTCTAGTGCTTGTAAATTAAGATTTCAATCGATAATTCTGTTTTCTACTCACCGTTTAAATGCAGAAAGGAACGTACCATGTTAATTATGAATTTAAAGAAAATTTTCATTATTTCTATAATTTCATTGGTACTTGTATTTTCTTCAGAACCATCCGTTTTGGGTTATGGTGGACCACCTGAACAAAGCAGTGCTAACAATTACACTGTGGAGATAATCTCTGATGATGTCTCATATACACTTGGGGAATCTGTAATGTTTTCTGGTAGTGTAAACAAATATGATGAAGAGAGAAAATTACGAATTTCAATTTTCAGTGCTGGTAATAATTTGGTCCTCTCTCAAACAACTTCAGTAGGGGTTGATGGTACATTCTCACATAATGTAACACTGGATGAAAAATTCAGTGATGGGAAATTTAAAGTCAAAGCTCAATATGGAAATTCAAAGACAACAATCACAATCATTTCATTTGAAGTAATTTCTAGTGACACAAAATCAGTTTCTCAAAATAATAAAATTCCTGATTGGATTAAGAACAATGCTGGATGGTGGGCAGATGGACAAATTGATGATAATTCGTTTGTTGAAGGCATTCAATTCTTAATCAAAGAAGGATTCATGAAATTATCAAAATAAAGCAAAATTTCTAAATAATTTACACCTAAAAGATACAAAAAAACTAGTAGATTTATTTTCAAAGAATAATATCAATTTGCATGTCTAAATTTTCTCTTGTAGCAATGGGTGGAACTTTTGACATTATACATAGAGGTCATTTTACTTTACTATCAAATGCATTTGATATTGCTGATAAAGTAATCATAGGAATTACAAGTGATGAATTTGCTACCAAAAAAGGTAAAATTCCTATAAACAAATATGATCAACGTTTTGAAAATTTAACATCTGTTATTTCAAAAGAATTCCCTAACGCTTCTTTTGAAATTAGTAAATTAGAAAATGATTTTGGACCTGCCGTTCTAGAAAAAGGAGTTGAAGCACTAGTTGTTAGTGATGAAACACGTAATCAAGGAATTATCCTTAATGAATTAAGATCAAAAAAGAATCTTCCACCTGTTCAAGTTGTTACTGTTCCAATGTTTTTGGCAAAAGATGGAACGAGAATATCCACGACTAGAATTAAAAACTCTGAAATTGATATTGATGGAAACTTGCTATCAATTGACAAGTAGCTTATCGAACTTTGAGTAATTGGAATAAAACAAAATTTTTGGATTGAGCCTCATGGCAATAATTAATCATATGATGAAAAAAATTGATACTGATGTAGCAAATCTCAAACAGGGATTACATCCTCAAAATCTTTCATATTGGTATGATAAAATTATTAAAGAAACCATTGAAATGGCTCCCCCATGGCTTCAGGATAAAATTAAAGTTCATCAAGATCTTGTTCTCCCAATGAAATTTAATTTAGATATTTCAAAACGCGCTGTAAGATATTTCATGATTGTAGTTGACAATAATTTAGATGATATGCCATATTCTACAAAACTTTATTTTCTTAAAGTGCAAGAAATAATGTCCACTGAAATGGATAAATCTCTAATTTAGATGATTTTTTTAATTCTAGGCATACATTCTAGCTCTAAGTATCTATAACCTATAGATCTAATTTCTATAATATGGATCTCTACAAATCAAAATATTCTGATGGAAAAACAGATGGAAGAAATTCAAGACGAGAAAATAACACATCTCGCTCTTTTAGAAATTCTGGAGATGATAGAGGTTCAAGAGATGACAGTAGAAATGAATCCACAACTGTAACTTGTTCTGATTGTGGTGATGAATGCACAGTTCCATTTGTTCCAAGAT
>JABMOR010000014.1 GCA_013203245.1 Candidatus Nitrosopumilus sp. | reverse complement strand
TTGAGAGGAATTATTCTCAATCATCAATCTGGCAGTCTCATAGTCTTTTTGTCGGAGTGAGAATTTTGGGAAAAATTCTTCACAGTTTGTAATCAAATGTAAAAATCCAAAAGTGTGTTTTCTTTCCGGAGACACATTTTCAATTGAATCTCTAAAATATGTTGCAGTTAGTGGATCAATGTATAGCATTGATGTCTTTTTTCCAAATTCAGTAGCAGCATATCTTTCACCTTTTTTAATTATCAAAAATTTGCTGGAAAGAAAACGTAATGATATATCAATTGCAAATTTTATCGTGAGTTTTCTTGTCTGTAGTCCACCCAATGTTTGCAAAAAGAATTCTAAAATATCTTCTTTTTTAATTCCTGGATGTGTAACGATAACACTTAGAATGTGAGTTCGTAAAGATTTGTCATCAGTTATTTTTGAAATTATTGGTTCTGGTTCTCCATTAACATAATATTCAATTAGATCTTCTGTATTTCCATTTCCAACAATAATTGATTCTCCATAATCATCATATTGTGGTCTTCCAGCTCTTCCACAAAGTTGTTTGTATTCTAAAATACTAATTGGTCTATTTGCACCAACTTTTGCATTATACCTGTTAATATTAGATATTACAACTCGTCTTGCAGGAAGATTGACACCTGCAGCTAGTGTTGGAGTAGAAGATAGTAATTTTATCGTTCCTTTACGGAATTCCTCTTCTATTGTTTGTCTGCATTTTTGATTTAATCCTGCATGATGAAATGCAACTCCTTTTTTTACAAGTAATGCCAATGTCTTTACTAATTCAGTATGCTCATTTTCAGATAGAAGTTTTTTAGAAGTCTTTTCTAGTTCAGAAATTTCTTTTTTTTCTAATATCTGAAAAATTGCATCAGCTGCTTTTGTTGCAAGTGATTTTGAGCGAACTCTGGTCTCTGCAAATACTAAGGATTGACCTCCCTGCTTTACTGATTGGACGCCTAAATCAATAGGTGTGCCCATCAAAGTACGTTCAACTTCAAAGGTTTTACCATCACTCATTGTTACTTGTCCCTCATCACAGACTCCTTCAGATAATGGAACAGGTCTCCAGTCATTTTTTACTAGTGTACATTCAAGCCAATCTGCAATCTCATCAGAATTTGTAATCGTTGCACTAAGACCCACAATCTGAGGTTTTGTTTCCAATAGTTTGAGTTGTGTTAGAATCATTTCAAGTGTAGGACCTCTACTTTCATCGCCTATCAAATGAACTTCATCAGAAATTACCAATCCAATTTCATCAACCCATTCAACATTGTGCCGAATGATAGAATCCATTTTTTCATTTGTTAAAATCAACAAATTACTGTTCTCTAGATTTTTTTCAATGTTTTCAAAATCTCCAGTAGATATTGCAACTTTTACTTTGTTTCCTAAAGCAACTTTTTCTAATTTTTTAAATTCTGTAAACTTTTCAGCAGCTAGAGATCGTAATGGACTAAGATAGATTACTTTGCCCTTGTTCTTTGATAAATAACTCATTATTGCAAGCATTGCAATCAAAGTTTTACCACTTGCAGTAGGGGCTGACACTAGAATGCTTTTTCCATCTAATAATCCAGACTTTACGCTATCAGCTTGTGGAGGATATAATTTTGTATAACCTTGTGATTTTAGAAATTCAATTGCAGATTCAGGAAGTTTTAGTTTATCTATATTCATACTCGGTTATAGTGACCGGGTTTTGATTCATAAATAGATGCTTCCCTGAGCATTCTTCGAACATAGTTTCTTGCATCTTCTTCTGTGAATTTTTCACTTTTTACTAGTTCTTGAACAAAAGTTCTCTCTTCTACTGGAACCTTGTTGTCACCTTCTAAACTTTTGAGAACATCCATGAACAACTGCATCTTTGAGACCTCACTTCTTGGTTTTCCTTGTAACACACCAAGATCTACCTTTCCAGTGTTAACATCGACTCCTGCATCTTGTAACATGCTCTGAATTAGGAAGATTGCACGGTCAGCATCTTCCTCCTCTACTTTGTCTTTCATGAGTAATCTTGCTCTAGCAGTTGAAAGTCTGATAATTCCCTCTAATTGTCTAGGAGTAACTGTAATCATTTCTTCAGATTCTACATTTCTCATTTGTAGATAGTAATCAAGAATTTTGGCTTCAGCTTCAGGTGTTAATTCAGGTACACCACGTTTTGCATATGATAGATATTTTGTTAGTAAATCAACTTCAATGACAGATTTTTTGTCTGTACCTTGTGATGTGTTTCTTTGAATAATGTGTTTTGCAATTTTGATATCTCTTTCTTTAGATGGAATGTCTCTAACTACAAAGATCAAGTCAAATCTTGTAAGTAATGGAATTGGTAAATTGACATTTTCGGTGATATTTTTGAAAGGATCATATTTTCCATACATTGGATTTGCTGCAGCTAAAATTGAAGTTCTCGCATTTAGTGTAGCTACAATACCACCCTTTGCAATACTGGCAGATTGTTGTTCCATGACTTCGTGCAATGCACTTCTATCCTCAGGTTTCATCTTGTCAAATTCGTCTATACTTACAAGACCTTGATCACCTAATACTACTGCACCAGCTTCTAGCATCATAATTCCTGTCTTATCTCTAACTACAGCAGCTGTAAGACCTGCAGCTGTAGAACCTCTACCAGAAGTGTACAAACCTCTCGGTGCAATTCTTGCACAAAACTTTAGCATTTCAGATTTTGCAGTACCAGGATCTCCAACCAGAAATACGTTAATGTCTCCTCTAATCTTACTTCCATCACCAAGTAATCTTTGGTTTGAACCGACAATTAGCAACAGAATAGCTTCTTTGATTAATGATTGGCCTTGGATATGGGGAGCAAATGAATCAATTAGTCTTTGATAGACATCAGAACTTTGACTAAGTGACTTGATTAGTTTTTCTTCCTCAGGTGAAATCTCTTCCCTGCCAATTTTTCTGTCAGTCTTAGAACCACGTCCACTCAAAAATTCTATATTGTTACCTTCAATTCTTAACCTGTACAATCCACTGTGTCCTCTCTGAACGCCTGCAATGGATTCTTGTTCCACTCTCACTACACCAGTTAGGATAATTCTATCACCAGGCCTCGCATTATCCACTAAATCCTGCCTAATTGTGACATCGATATAGTGGGGTAGTTGTCCTGGAGGCAGATCTTCTGGTAGTTCTTGTAATCTAAGTATCTGAAAATCAATAAACTTGCTGGCTTCAGGATTTAACTCAAAGTCTCTGTTTTTACAACTT
>JABMOR010000146.1 GCA_013203245.1 Candidatus Nitrosopumilus sp. | reverse complement strand
TTGGGGTTTACCCCCAGCATCAGTTACCTGACACTGGCGTGAGCTCTTACCTCACGTTTTCACCCTTACCCGTCTTCGCTCGATTCCCGCCTTCGCCGGGTCTCGAGCTACGCCGTGGCAGGCCCAGGAAACATCCTGACGGGGCCTGCCACGGCGTAGCTCCATGATCGCGGTAGCGAGAATGGAGCGAAGACGGGCGGTATCTTTTCTGTGGCACTTTCCATCCCCACCTAATGGCGGAGTCCCATGCTCCAAACATGGGCAACCTGTCCTGCGGAGTCCGGACTTTCCTCCCAGCTTGCGCCAGGCAACTGCCCGATCCACCCATTTAAAAAAGCTGTTTTAAGCTAATATCCCAGGGTCAGACTAAAAGAAAAATGATCCGGGGAATCGGATCATTTTTAAAGGGTTCCCAAGGCTTCTCGAAAGAGATGACTAGTCTTTATCTCCAGGAAGAACAACCAAAATTCGACCACAGTTTTCGCACTCAATAAATGCATTCATCTGCTGTATTTCGTAGATGGTTTGGGGGTTAAGTTGTTTGTGACATCCCGTGCAAGCTGAACGCTCAATTGGTACAACTGCACGTCGCCGAGCTTTAAGGATACGGTTATATTTTCGCAAATAACGTTCACTCACATTTTTAACCAATTCAATCCGATCTTTTTCCAATTGTGCCTGGCGGGTGTCGGTAAGATCAGACTTCTCCTTTAACTCTTCACGGTTGGCATCTAGTTCGCTAATAAAAGCGGCACTTTGATTTTCAGAAGTAGCAATCGTTTCTTCCAAAGTTTCAATGTCGGTTTCCAGAATCAATTGCCGCTCTTCCATCTGAGCAGCCTCGGCTTTCACCGCTTCAATTTCATTTGTGAGAGCATCATATTCGCGATTCGTATTGACAAGATAGAGCTGATCCTGATACTTCTTAACCTTTACCTCAGCGTCCATAAGACCACCTTTGACGGTCACCAATTCTTTTTGATCCTTTTCCAGATCAGTGCGTTTGTTTTCTAATTCAGACTTGACGCTGGCGGCCTGGGACTCTAATTTTTCAACCTGCTCAGGAAGGCTACCTTTTTTCTCATTGATCTCAAATAATTGCCTGTCAATTTCCTGAAGGTCAATTAGATATTTTAACATATTGTTCATTCGCACCTACTCTCTTAGGATGTGATAAGAAAAATGCACCCAGAAGGTGCATATATTAAATTAATTCGATGTGGATCAGAAAATTGCTGTTTTAAAAAGGATCGTTGCTTTGATGCTCGCCTAATCACGTCATGCAATATAAATAGCAATGCAGGCACAGCAAGGATGGATCATCTATTCGCGCTACTTTTTTTTCACCACCAGTTTTCCACAATAAAAGGGCTGCGAATGATCAACAGCCCCAGTAAATGTGCATCTTGAGCATCGAATGAAGTGCTCGGCTGGCAAATTAAACGCTAAGAATACGCTCTGCAAGCCAGCCCTGAAGTTCGGCAAGCGGGACACGAATTTGTTCCATGGAATCACGATCTCTAACGGTGACAGCCTTGTCTTCCAGTGTATCAAAATCTATAGTCACGCAATAGGGAGTACCGGCCTCATCCATGCGACGATAGCGACGTCCAATGGCACCTTTTTCATCATAAAAAACATTAAAGTGCTTCTTTAGATCATCTTTCACTTCAGAGGCTAATTCTGATAGACCACCCTTTTTAACGAGTGGAAGAATTGCAACTTTTATGGGAGCAATCTTTGGGTGAAAATGCATGACTGTTCTAACTGAGCCGTCATCCAGCGTCTCTTCTTCATAAGCTTCGCACAGGAGAGCCAGGGTGGTTCGATCACATCCTGCGGAAGTCTCGATAATAAATGGTGTATAGCGTTCATTCGTCTGAGGATCCACATAGCTCATCTTTTTTCCTGAGAATTCCTCATGTTGGCGTAAATCAAAATCGGAACGATTGTGAATACCCTCCAATTCACTCCAGCCGATAGGAAAGTCATATTCCACATCAAATGCAGCTCTGGCATAATGCGCCAATTCAGTGGGTCCATGTTCATGGAAACGTAAACGGACCTGATCGATCCCAATGGTATCATAAAATGCTTTTCGACGTTCCTTCCAGGTTTCGAACCACTTGTCTGCCTCTTCAGGTTTGACAAAGAACTGCATTTCCATCTGTTCGAATTCACGGGAGCGAAAAATAAAATTGCCGGGGGTTATTTCATTTCGGAAAGCCTTACCT
>JABMOR010000099.1 GCA_013203245.1 Candidatus Nitrosopumilus sp. | reverse complement strand
GGCTCAAGAATTCAATAAACTATTTCATTCCCAAATTAAGGTAAACTAGATTGAAGTTTTGCCCCAAATGTGAGGTCAAATTAAAAAACACTGGATCAGGCCTTCAGTGTTCAAAATGCGGTTTTACTGAAGGAGAAAAAGCAAAAGTAGTAAAAAAAATTACCGTTGAAGAAGAACCAGATTTCTCACTACTTGCTTTTGAAGGAAATGAAGGAGAAGAATCTAATCCAACACTCAAAATAGACTGTGAAAAATGTGGACATGATGAAGCAGTAGGTTGGATGTTTCAAACTAGAAGCGCAGATGAACCTACAACTAGATTTTATCGTTGTCAAAAATGCAAATACACTTGGCGTGATTACACATAAGGTTTAACTGGAACATAAAGACAAGAAAATTGATTTGACTTTTGGAGCAAAAACAAGTGGATCGGATGATCTAAAAGCTATCATTTCTGCAATATCTACACTTGTTGAAGAAGCAACTTTTGTTGCAACTGCAGAAGGAATTACTTTTAGAGGAATGGATCCATCACATGTAGCTCTTATTGATATTTCATGGCCTAATTCTGCATTTGAAAAATATGAATGTGATAGCGACATTAAATTTGGAGTAAGAATTGATGAATTTTCAAAAATTATCAAAAGAGCAGATAAAAATGATAGCATAGAGATTAGTATCTCTGAGCAAAATATGTTACTTGTAACAGTTGGAAAAAATAAAAAATACAAAATGCGTTTAATTGAAAGTTCTGCAACTGATACCCCATTACCAAAAATTCCTTATGATTCAAAAATCGTTTTGACTTCTTCAAAGTTTGATACAATTCTTGGTGATGTACAGGTTGTATCTGATTATCTTACAATACAAACATCTGATTCTAAAGGAGACTTTTCAGGAAAAGGTGATTCTGGAGAAGTTGTAATTGAACTAGACAAAGATGATAAAGAAATTGAAGAAATTTCTTCAAAAGCAGACAGTATTGGTACTTACAGTCTTGAATATCTAAATCCTGTAGTAAAAGCAGTAGGTTCCAAAGCAGGCTCAATTACATGTGAATTCTCAAGCGCAAAACCTCTTAGAATTGAATTTAAAGTGGCAAATATTGGTAGAATTCACTTTTACTTGGCTCCACGCGTAGAAAGTTAAAGCATTTAAAGATTAACTAGTTCAGGTATTTTGAATTGAGACTTGTAATAAAATATGGTGGAACATCAATTTCTACTGCAAAAGACATTCAAGGTATAGCTACCCATCTTAATGAATTATCAAAGAAAAATCAAATTGTAGTTGTTTGTTCTGCAACTAGTGGAACTACTGATGATCTAATTGAAATTTCTGAATCAATAAAAAAAGAAAATAAATCAAAAGCAGAACAACTTGCATCAAAAATTACCAATAGACATAAACAATTGGCTAAACAGACAATCAAAAAACCTGATATAAGAAAAAAATTACTTTCAAAATATGATGAAGACTTTAATGAACTTGTTGCACTAATTGATGGAATGGTACTATTGGGTGAAGTAACACCTAGAACAATGGATTATCTATTTTCATTTGGAGAAAGATTATCGATAAAATTAGTTTCATCTGCAATAAATGATTCTGGAATAAAATCAATTCCTTTTACCGGAAAGGAAGTAGGAATTGTCACTGATTCTAATTTTGGTGAATCAAAACCACTCATAGATACAACTCGATTAAGGGTATCAAAAACTATAGATGTTCTATTATCGAAGAAAACAATTCCTGTTGTAGGAGGATTTGCTGGTGCTGATCAACATGGACATGTAACTACTTTTGGCAGAGGCGGTTCTGATTATTCTGCAACAATTGTAGGTTCTTGCATTAAAGCAGATGAGATTTGGTTAATGAGTGATGTAGATGGTTTAATGACAGCAGATCCAAAGATTGTAAAAAATGCAAAATTACTCAAAGAAGTATCATACATAGAAGCAATTGAAATGGCTCTATTTGGTGCAAAGCAAATTCATCCACGTACATTTGAGCCTCTGTTATCTAAAAAAATTCCTATGAAAATTAGAAGTTCTTTCAATACAAAAAATGAGGGAACTCTGGTTTCTGCATCTACTTCCTCTGCTGTTAAAAACACGGTAAAGTGCGTAAGTAATGTTCAAAATAATGGATTAATTGATGTTCAAGGGGGTAGTATGGTTGGAACGCCTGGAACTGCTGCCAAGATATTTGCAACATTAGCAAAAGCTGGCATCAACGTAATGATGATCTCTCAAAATCCTTCTGAATCAAGTATCACAATTGTAGTAAAGAATACTGATCTTGACAAAGCTGTCAGTGCATTAGAAATGGAATTGTTGGGAAAAATTATCAAAAAATTAGAAATTACTACAAACGTTGCAATAATTGCATTAATCGGTTCAGGAATGAGAGGAACAATTGGAGTTGCTGCAAAAGTTTTTGGTGCTATCCAAAAAAATAAAATAAATGTCTCAATGATTACACAAGGTTCATCGGAGCTGAATCTTGCATTTGTTGTAAAAAATTCTGATACAAATGCAGCTATTCAAGCTTTACATGATGAATTTGCATTAGATAAAATCAATTAAGACAAATCATTTAAGGCAATAATTTTAAGAATATCTATTGAATAAACTTCAATCTTTGTTAGTAATTGGAATTTTTACAGTAGGTATAATTTTTGTATCTTCTACATCTGATCAATTTGTCGATGCAGGTTCTAGGAAAAAATTTCACTTTACTCAGACTATAACGTCTTCTCAAGATCCTGGTCAAGGACATCAAAATCATCAACTTTCACTTATTTTATCTCCTAATGAGGGAACAATCTATGATGGTTCTATGACATTTACCTCAAGTGAACCTGTACAGATTGTCGTTTTACATGAAATTAATTTACGGGAATCAAAAGGTCAACCTACATGGACTGTTGATGGAAAAACTATCTACGGATTATCATTAATTGATTTACAGAAAAATTCAGGCTCATTTGAGTTTACAGGAGCTGCTCTTGGATTACACACTCCAAATTCTGAAGAATTTACCTCTACAGTAAGTGTAGATGGATGGATTAGAGGACAACCTACTGAAGTTATAATGCAAAAAATTGAATTAGAACAAGAAATATCATCATTACTTTCAAGAACAAATGTTCCAGCTACAATTCCAATGCACAAAGGAATCTATGAAGGAAATCAGGTTCTTTACATAATAACTGATGGTAGTGATGAAAATTATACAAAAATTATTTCAGAAAAACAAGAATGGAATGTAGAACTTGCATCAGTACTTGCTGATGTTCCAAAAAATGCACTTCAAAAATTATTTATTTTTAAAAATGGAGTGAAAGGTGATGGAATTTATGGATTTCAAGATGAAGTATTTTCTAGTACTCCGTCACAAGAATCACAATACAGTGCCTTGAATTCTATAATTGAAGTTACTTGGAAAGTAGGTCAAAAAGAAATTGAATTTAAATCGGCAACAGATATTATTGCAGCTGAAGAAGGTGGTAGAATTCAATTTAATGAAACAGGAATTATTCTAAACACTCCTCAAATAGTTTGGCCTGATGGACAAATGATAGTTCGTTCAGACAAAGAAATTACCGATGAAATGTCTTACAGTGGAGGCCAAATAATTGAAATTAATGAAGAAGAAATGACTGTAATTTTTGTAGCTCATAGAGGTTGGGGACCTGATGGAAAAACAATTTACTATATTGTAACTGATGCAACTCCATCTGGACCTGCTGAATCAATGGGAGTTGTCTCTTCTCCAAGTTCAGCAAATCTAATTGCTAATTCTGGAGCAGTTGACCTTTTCCAATTTAAAAATGGAATAATCGGTTCTGGTCCACTAGGATTTCAACCAGGTATTGCTGGAGCCTCACTTGGAGATGCGAATTATAGTCCAATGTGGAGAATCTATCTTGTTGAATGGAATGATGTAAAATCTGCAAAAATTCTAGAAACAAGGTCGGATATCGATTCATTTCATGCTGATGATATGTTATCAGTCAGTATTGCTCGACCAACTAATAGCGATCATATAGTTAACTGTCCTTTCATTGATCCATTCCAATAAAATTCCACTAAACGGATAAATTACTTGATAAAAAATTTCTTTTAAAATTGACTGGTAAACTCTACATTGTTGGTGTCGGACCTGGGCATCATGACCATATGACATTTCGAGCAAAAGAAGTAATCGAAGAAAGTGATACAATTGTTGGATATGAAACTTATGTAAATTTAGTGCAAGATCTTATTGGAGGCAAAACTGTACATCGTTATGCAATGACACAAGAAGTGGAAAGAGCTCATCAGTGCATTGATCTTGCTAAATCTGGAAAAATTGTTTCGCTTGTTTCAAGTGGTGATCCTGGAATTTATGGGATGGCAGGATTAATCTATGAAACACTTGCTGAATCTGGTTGGAATCCAAAAGATGGTCTTCAAGTTGAAATTATTCCTGGTGTGTCTGCACTTAATTCATGTGCATCAATAGTTGGTTCACCTCTAATGACTGATTTTGCAGTTGTAAGTATGAGTGATTTACTAGTCCCATGGGAAATTATTTCAAAAAGAGTTGAAGCTGCTGCACAAGGTGATTTTGTAATTGTCATTTACAATCCTGCTAGTCAGAAAAGAATTCATCAATTACAAGATACAAGAAAAGTTCTTTTAAAATATAGAAAACCTACAACACCAGTTGCAATTATCAAAGGCGCATTTAGAGAATCTGAAACCGTTGTAATGACCGATTTGGAAAATTTACCCAATCATTCAGAAGAATTAGGCATGATTACTACTGTAATAATTGGAAATTCATCAACATACACCTACAAAGATTTAATGATTAATCCACGTGGTTACAAATCAAAATATAATTTAGAAGAACAAACTAATCCAAATCTTAAAGTCTAAAAGCTTTTTTTAATTGTATTATTCAATTCTTCACTAAGGTTTAATTTTTCTCTAATTGGAGAAACTATTTTAATTAAATAATTTCCAACCATTTGTTTCAAATCTCCTGGATGTAATTTATTTTCTGCAAACTCTTTTTCCAATTGTTCATAATTGATATATGATACATTCCCACCAAACTTTTCTGGTCTTTCTACATTAATTTCATTAAATTCATGAAATATTACAGATCTAGAAATTTCTAAAAGTGGATTATTTTGAATATTTCCTTCTTCACACCATGCTTTGCTTATTTTCTTCTTTATTTCATCATCTGAATTATGAATAAATACTCCTGAATTTGGATCTGATTTACTCATTTTTCCTAATATTTTATCATCACTTGAATCAGCAGGTTTTGAAAGTCCTGGTAATAGCTTATGATGAACAGCAACAGGTACCTTCCATTTCATTTTTGGAAATATTTCTCTTACCAACATGTGGATTTTTCTTTGATCCATTCCAGCATGTGCAATATCTACATCTAAAGAATGAATGTCCACTGCTTGCATTGCCGGATAAAGTAATTTTGCTACATCAATTTTTTTGTCATCTTCAGATCTTCCCATTATAGTTAAAGTTCTCATTGTTCTTGCGATGGACATATGTTTTGTAAATTTTACAAGATCAGACCAATATTCTGTTTTTTCTTCATATAGTTTTGATCCTAATACAATTTCTGCATCAGGACAAACTAATTTGAAAGCATCTTGATAGTATTTTGAAACTTTTTCAATTGTTTCCCAATCTCCTCCTAGTTTATCATTAATCAGAGTATGCCAATCAGCAAGAAAAATCTTACACTTTACTCCAGCTTTTACAAAATCATTAATTTTAAAACCTGTACTGATTAGACTACCAAGGTGTAGGAAACCTGAAATTTCTAAACCAATGTAGTGGTTTGGAGATGAATTAGTTTTGAATAATTCAATCAATTCATCCTGTGTAACAATTTCTTCAGTTGGTGGTCTTTGAATTAAATTCACTTTTTCTGTAATATCCAAATCAAAACAACTTTTGATTGGTAAACGTATAAAGTTATTCAAAAATTTAGTTTGAATTTAGAAGGTTTGAATATAACGTATCTCTATACTGTTTATGACTCTTGAAGAAGGATTAGAATTAATTTCAAATTACAAGAAAGCTCTTGAAAAATTTAGAGAAACATTACCTGAGCAATCTGTTCAACTAGGCTCAGAAATGATCAAAACACTATCAATGAATTCTAAAAATGAAATTATAAATTTAGAAGCAATAGAAAAAGCATTAAAAAGACAGCCAAAATTTGAATCTGGATTATCAGAATAATCCTACTTGCAGTTCTTTTTGTGTTTTCTTAGATCATCTGAAGTGTTAAATTCAGTTCCACATACTCTGCATTTTTCATTTTTTTTATTGTGAGCTTTTTCTTGATGTTTCTTTAATCTATCCGAATCAGTAAGGACTGTTCCACATTTTTTACATTTTAATTCATTTTTGCTAGAACCAAATAATCCCATGTTCAAATCAGTCATTCATAGTAGAAATAGTTTTTTTACTAAATTTTCCTGTAAAGAAAAAGCATATTCAGACTTCTTATTCATCTAGACTTTTTCTAGGTTTTACACTAAGATAAAATCCATGAGTGGTAATGATAAACGATGCAAGAAATATTTTGGTTGCAAAGACCAAATTCCATGGTCTGTCCGGATCTGGATAAGCAACTAATAATTTATCAATGTCTGGAACTACTCCATCAATAATACCTGCTGTCATTTGTGCATTTAATACTGTAAAATTGTATAATACTTCATACAGAGAAATAATTGAAAATCCTAGTAACATTAATTGAAGTAATGCCATTTTTGTACCGATAATTTTATCACCTGCAGTTCTTCTCCACCCAATCCTTGTAACACAATACCATCCAATTATTGTAGAAAAAAATATCCAAGTAGTTACTCTTGCAAAATTTTCAAATGGAATAGTTGTATTGTGAATTGCTTCTCCCATAACATATGTTCCATTTTCAATCCATTCTATCATGGTAACATATACTCCAAAAACTAATGATGATATCATTATGAATCCACAAATATAGAAAATGTACAGATAGACTTTGTAGCCTGAATCTGATTTTTCAAGATGACGTGGTTTCATGATGCCGTTTGCCAAATTTTGAAATATAAAAATTCATGTTTCTTCACTGAGATTTATAGACTAGTTATTAACAGGAATATTGTTGAAAATTGCGATTAACATTCCTATTGTAGGCAAAGAAGAGATAGATGTAGTCACATCAATTCTAAAAAATGGTGCCTTAACATCTGCAGCAAATTTAGGTGGAAAACATGTTCAGGAATTTGAAAAATCTGCTGCATCTTTTGTAAAATCAAAATACGCCATTGCCGTAAATTCCGGTACTGCTGCATTACAGGCAGCACTTTATGCACTAGATATCAAAAAGGGGGATGAAGTTCTAGTTCCTTCATTCACGTTTGTGGCAACTGCCAATGCTGTTGTTTCAACTGGAGCAAAACCTGTTTTTGTTGATATTTTAAAAGAAAATTATACTATAGATCCTGATGATTTAGAAAAAAAAATTACTAAAAAAACTCGAGCAATAATCCCTGTTCATCTATATGGAAATGTGGCATTTATCGAAAGACTTTCTGAAATATCTAAAAAATATAATATTCCTATTATTGAAGATTCTGCACAATCTTTAGGTTCTACTTACAAAGAAAAACACACTGGAACTTTCTTTGAAATGGGATGTTACAGTATGTATCCTGCAAAAGTAATGACTGCTGGTGAAGGTGGTTTTATTGTAACTAATAATAAAAATCTTAGAGATAAACTGCTAATGATCAGAAATCATGGAATGGTTCATGGATATGATACTAGAATGTTTGGCTTGAATTTCCGATTACCAGAAATTAATGCAGCAATTGCAACTGTACAAATGAAAAAACTTCCTAAATTTTTAAAATCTAGAAAAAATAATTCCCAACGTTTATCAAAATTAATCTCTGATCTCAATATTATATTACCAAAAGAAAGAAAAAATGAAAATGTTAATTGGTATCTTTATACAATTTCAACTGATAAACGCAATAATCTTTTGAAAAAATTAAATGATAAAGGAATTGGTGCAGCATCTTATTATCCAATACCTGTTCATAAAACTCCATTTTACAAACTAAAAATAAAACTTCCAGTTACTGATTGGGCATCTTCTCATGTACTATCTTTACCAATTCATCCAAATGTAACTCAAAAAAATATTGAATTTATTGCTAAAACAATACGTGAAATATTGTGAATGCCATAGGTGAAGCTATAGGCGAACTTTGTAAAGTCATTTTACCTATCAATGAAGAATTTTACCTTGGGAATTCTGATTCTAGTATAGCAATTTGTACTCTATCAAGCATAGATTTACTCAAAAACTTTGCCAATTCTGAAATTTTAAATCAAATATCTATTGTAGGTCGTTTACTTTCTGAAAATAAAGGAATTGATTCTATAATCAAATATGTAAACAAAAATCCTAAAGTTGACACCATAATCATCTGCGGAAAAGAGGTTTGGGGGCATAAATCTGGCCATTCATTATTTCAACTACACAAAAATGGAACTGATCAAAACAATAGAATAATTGATTCTACTAGCCCAGATCCATTTCTTACAGTATCAAAATCAGAAATAAAATACTTTCAAGATAATGTAAATCTTGTAGATTTGATTAACGTAACTGAATTTGAATTAATTTTAAAAAAATCTAGATTTTTTTAATATCCATTTAGTTGTCTTTCACGATTTATTTCGTTTTTCTTTTTGTATTCATCTAAAATATCATCAGGTGTCAATTTTAGTTCTATAGATGCCTGTACCACAAAATGCCAAATATCAATTAATTCTTCCCTCGCCTCAGCTTCGTTAAACTCTACAGGTGTTTTCCACCACTTCCAATTTGTTGTTCTTTGTAGTTCCACTGCTTCGTGCATTATTGCAGTACATAAGGCAGAAACTCTACCTTCGGAATCTTTTGGATATCTATCCAAATTCATCATGTCTGATAGCCCTTTTTGGAGTTTGAATATTGTTTCTAATCTATCTTTTTCTTGTGACAATGATAAAATAATTTGAGAAATAATTGAACTTAAGTCTTTTTAGAAACGGATCATTTTTTCATATATCTTGATACGTTTTGCAATATCACCATTTTTTATTTTTAGTAATCCATCAAGACCATATTTTTCAACTGCAAATGATCCTAAGACATTTCCATAAACTACTCCTTTTTTAATATCTGATATTTTTGTAGACTTTTTACTTGCTAGATATCCTATCATTGCTCCTGCAAATGAATCTCCTGCTCCTGTAGGATCTACAACATCTTCTAAAGAAAATCCAGCAGTTGGGAAAATCACATCGTCATAAAACATGAGTGAACCGTGCTCACCTTTCTTAATTATAACATATTTTGCTCCCCATTGCATCATTTTCTTTGCACATTTTATCAAGTTGAATTCTTTTGTTAGAAGTTTAGCTTCTTCATCATTAATTACAACAGCATCTACTGCTTTGATCATTTTAATTACTGCATCACGCTTTGTAGAAATCCAAAAGTCTATGGTATCACACATAGAAAATTTAACATTATCAAATTCTTTGATAAGCGAAATATTTTGCTCTGGATCATTATTTGCAAGATATACAAATTGAGATTTTTTATAAGCTTCAGGTACAGTTGCTTTAAAATCAGCAAGTACATTTAATTCAGTTTTTAATGTTGATCTTGTACTAAGTGTATCATCATATTTTCCATCATAGCGAAATGTTTTTCCATTTTTGATAGTTAATCCTTGTAAATCAAGATATTTTGATAAAATTTTGTGATATTCTTTAGGAAAATCTTTACCAACAACTGCAATTAGTCCTGTATCAATAAAATTACTAGCTGATATTGCTGCAAATGTAGCTGCCCCTCCTAAAATATTCTTTAATATTTTTTTTGGAGTTCTAATTGTATCTAATGCTGTAGATCCAAAAACAGTAAGCATTTGATAAGAAATTAATTTTGATGTATAAATTCCCTTGCTTGTTCTTCTGTTGGGTAGTAGACAAATGGGACATCTAATGATGTAATTAATAGATCATATTTTGTTACACCTGAAATTTTCACTGAATGTGATTCATCTGAATTAACATCTGTATGAAAAGTCCCCTTCACAAAACTACTATCTAATGGTTGTAAAGTAAATGACTCTAGGTTACCTTTTCCGATAATTTCATCATTAGAAATTACAAAAAATTCAGTTTCTCCTGCAGTTAATATCAACAATGAAGGATTTTTAAATTCTAATTCAATATTGTAGTTTGAGCCTTTTTCATTTTCATTTAATAATTCACTCTGATTGATGCTTACTCCAATTTGTGATACAGATGCATATTGTGAATATCCAAAAATACTCATGACTAGTAGAACTAAAACAACGATGCCTGCTTTCTTAGAAGATTTCATGACTAATTTTTACAAATTTACATTTAACCTAACAACAAAAAAATGCCAATAAATTGTGTAAAAGTTTTGATGTAATCTTAAATCTCATTAGAGCTAACAGAATAAATCAAAATTAAATAATAAATTCATAGTGGCTAGAATTAAACTCAAACTAGGAGAAAATGAAATTGAGGTTGACTCTCGAGATTTCTATGTAGATAATCAAACTTTAGGTGAAATTATTGATGGTATTTCTAAACATTTACCTGAGAATCAAGCTAAAATTGTATATGAAACAGAAACCACTCAGTCACCAACTGAAGTTGAGCATCCTGCTCAATTCGGTCTGGAATATCTGGATGATGCTGAAGTATATGAACCAGAATTCAATGAACCAAAATACATTACTTCACATGAAATTAAATCAAAATTAAGGATTTTAGAAACAAGCAAATTCTTTGATTCTCCTAGAACTGTCACTGAAACTGTTCAACAACTTAGAGAATATGGTTGGGCTGCTGGTCTATTAGATGTTTCAAAAGCTTTGGCAAAAATGGCTTCTAACAGAGAAATAATGAAAAATTCTAAAGAAAATCGCACTCATTATTTTGTTGAAGAATCATTAATAGCTAACTAGAAAGATAATCACATTTTTCACATTTTGAAAAAATTTCTCCATCTAAATGATCAAAATGTGTATTACATTGTTTACATGTATGGTGCATGTCAAAATATCCGTCCTTCTCAACTTCTCCAATTCTATTTGATTCTAGATTTGTGCTTTTACACTTTATACAATGACAACCGCATTCAATTTTCATAACTATTCTCCGATAATGTATGTATAGTTGAAATGACTATACAAATCATTGGAAAAAAAAAGAGAGATACCAATAGAAATTGATGATCATTTTAAGCTTTTTGGAAAAGAACCATGGGAAGTAAACTATGGTGAAAAATGTGCAGTTTGTAATGTTCGCATTGATGAATATGGTTTTTGTTCTTGTGGATCAGGCGGAGACTAATTTTTTGTATTAACTTATTTTAGATATTTAATTTTACTAGAGATTTCAGATATTATTATCTTCAATTACTGAAGTTCTAAGTGATTTCTTTTTTCTCATGATAATCATCATAACTACTAGTCCAACTATTACAATAACTCCAAGTAAGACATAGACAACAATGTCTTGGTTTACATCTGATACTGATGTTTCAGGTATGTCAGTTTGTATAATGGGTTTTTCATTGGCAATGTTGGCTATATTTACAATTGACACATCACCAGAACTGTCTGGTCTTATGTTAAGCCACACATGTGTTCCATTATTGACGTAATTATGTAATTTTATTTTTTCATCTCCGATGAATACATTGTATGATTCTGATGCCAGTTCAACAGGAATCAGTATAGTTACAAGTTGATTTTCTCCATTAACATGAAAACTAATATTTTTTGTTGATTGATCAAAATTGAATTTATCAATTTCTGCAAATGTTCTTACTTCAATTAAAAATTCATTATTTTCAAATTTTATATTTTTTAATATTTTTGGTTCATCAATGGAATATTCTAAAATCATTTGACAACCATGGCATGAAAATCCTTTTTTATCATCAAAGTAAACTGGTCTATCATTCACAAAAATTAAATCAAGTTTTTCAGGAATTATGAAAGTTGTTGTTTCTAAATATAAAAAATCTAAAGTCCATACATTATTTTTAAGCAAAAGCACATCTTTCAAATCATATTCTATGATAGAATTGTCACTGGATGGAAAAACCATTACAGCATAATTATCTCCAATTACTGTTAGTAGTTGCTCTTTACCTTCTTCATCCGTTATAGTTAGATTTTCAATAATACCATCAATCAATTTCATTTGCTTTGGGGAATTGGAAGAACTTACAATATGCTTAACATGTATCTCGTTATCGTCATTAATTACCACTTCAACTGATTTTTGAACTGCTTTTTCCCCAATGTTAATTTCTTGAGCACTTGCTGAAGGAATGACTAGAATTAATGAAATTATGATAAATAAAGTAATTTTTGTATTCATTTATTCCACAGTAACACGAATCATCGATGTTTTTTCTAGCGGGCAATCATTACCATCTCTATCAAGATTGACAATTTTATCTGCAACATCCATTCCTTCTAGCACTTCACCAAATACCGTATACTGTTTATCTAAAAATGCACTATCTGAGGTGACTATAAAAAATTGTGAACCTGCACTATCTGGATCTTGTGATCTAGCCATGGAAACTATGCCTCGCAAATGAGATCTTGAATTAAATTCAGCCTTAAGGTTGTATCCTGGTCCCCCTTGTCCCCATGAACCTTTGTTGTCTGTTTTTGTATTAGGATCTCCTCCTTGAATCATAAATCCTGGAATAACTCTATGGAATAGAGTTCCATCATAAAATCCATCTTTAGCTAATTTTTCAAAATTCCTTACAGTTTCTGTAGCTAATTCAGGTAGAAGTTTGAATGAAATTTTTCCTAGACTAGTTTCAATGTTTACTATAGACATTGACTTGAATCCACAAATACATCTTAATAGTCTTTTGTGGAAACGGCTTGGAATATTTCCATAGAACTTTTACCGATATTGAAAAATCCATACCGATTTGTACGGTTTTCGTTAGAAAATTTATTTATGTAGACTATGAAATTTTCCATTTAATTATTATCATACAATTTAAATTTATTAGATGTGACAATTTTGAAATTTTAAAAATTATAGTGTTATATAGATCTAATAAAATTTAGAGTTTGTTGAATCGTACAAACCAAAGCACGATAATTAAAGAAGCAATTAATTCTTATCTTGACAAAGGGGTAACGGACAAACAGGATATTTACACCAAAGTAGTTGATGAACTTGGTGTTCCAAGACCAACTGTGAGAAGAGTTGCAAGAGATCTAAGAACTGAACTATTGCAAAAAATCCAAATCTTGCAATCCGATATGCCAAAAGCAAGTGTTACTACATCTGAAGAAGACGAATAAATTCGGCTCTTTTTTCTTTTTAATTATATTATTTTATGATTTTTAGCATTACTATTATAAATAATGAGATTTTTAAATAAATATGGGATATTTTGGTAACCATTTAGCTACATTAGTAACCGGAGTTTTTGCAGCAGTATTAACTGGACTTTGGCCTTATTTTGTTGACTTTGCACCAATACTAAATCTAGTATTCTTAATGGCAGTTCCAATTACATGGTTCTTAACATTCACATGTTGGATTTCACAAAAAAGTACTGATTATATGCATAATCATGCACAATCCCATAGTGAAAAAAAAAGCTTGAGTAACATACAAACTATTCAAACTACAACAACAGGATCACAAGTTAGTATTTCAGAAATTAAACAAATCCAAAATGAATTATCTCTTGAACTAAATAATGTAAAAGAATCTGTTAAACTCAAAGACAGTGAAATTGAAAGATTAAATCAAGAAATTTTAAATCTTGAAACTCGTGTTCAGATAGAGTCATTAAAAACTGAATTAGCTAATCTCAAAATGTTAGCATCTGGAAGTAAAACTAAGAGTAAATAGATCTAATCTTTACAATGACAACAAACTTCACCATGATTTTCTTTACAACCAGGACAACTAACTGCACCCCCAAAATGACATTTACATGAACATAATTCAGTTGGATCTTTTTTCAAATTCAATAGTATAATTCCTATGTCATGTTAATATTTGACTTTTGCATTTTAAATAAGAATAAATTTTTTATTTAAACTTCAAATCATGATTATTTCTTAGATTTGTATTTTTTACAAGTATGATGAATATATTTTATCAATTTCAGCATTGCAATAAAAATAAAATTACATAACTATTTAATTTATAAAATCAAAAAACTATCATAATTAATTTTTTAGAATTCTAAATCATTTATATCAATAAAAGTTTCATATGGACAATGAATTTTCATGGAGACTTGTTAAATCAATAAAATAAACCATTTTCTAATTATTGAATTTTCTTAATAACTAGAATTTGTATTTAAAAATTCATAAAAATTTTCTTTAATGAATTATTATGTTTTTTATGTATGAATTTAAAATATTAAATTTTAATTGATATCTAATTGAGGCTAATTTTGATGTAATTTATAGGCCATCTCTAAAGTTTGATCTACCATTTCTCTTAGTTTACTTTTAGCATCTTCATCAGTTACTGAATTTTCTTTTATCGATTCTGTGGTTAAAAATACTGCCTTTGGGTTTGTTATTACTTTGAAATATGACATCAACTGTGTGATTAATGTCTGGACATTGATAAAACCAATATTTCCTGCAGCTAGAATTGTAATTCCAGCAACTTTTCCTGCAGTTTTTTTGTAATTTACATATTCAAATAGATTTTTCAATGCTGAACTAAAAAATGAATTATAGATTGGTGATCCAATTAACCATACATCTGCATCCATAATATCATTAGCAGCAGCTTTTGTTGCATCATTGTATTCTATATCAGGTCCTCTATAGTATTCAATTTGATTATCCGATAGATTGATTAATTTTGTCTCTTGATTTTTTGATTTGACATATTCAAAAACATATTTCATTATGACTTGTGTATTTGCATTTTTTCTTGGACTACCAGAAATTACAACAATTTTCATATCTTCAGCCATTTGTCTTTGTATTTAAATTCCATGAGCTGTAGAAATTGAACGGGCTTGGAGGGCTTCGATCCCTCGACCTGTAACTTAGGAGGCTACTGCGCTATCCATGTTGCGCGTCATATTGACTCTGCGCTACAAGCCCAGCGAAAAAAACATTCTTAATTATTTAAGCGTAATCTAGATTATCTTTGATCAAGATTTGAATTTTTTCCCAATTTTTATTTTCTTTGTCATCCCATTTTTCAAAAAATACAACATCTTTCAATTCTAGTCTTGGTAACCACCCTTTAGTTTCAAGATCTGGCTTTTCTGCAAATTCATCAACATATCCCAAACACAAGTATGCAATAGGAATAACATGTTCAGGTAAATGTAAAGTTTCTTTTAATGTGTCATTTGATAGAATGCTTACCCAGCCTAAACCTACTCCTTCGGTTCTAGCTGATAACCATAAATTCTGAATTGCACAACATACACTATAGAGTCCTGCTTCAGGAATACTTGATCTACCAATTACAAACGGACCAAATTTTGTAGGATCATACGTTACACAAAGATTAACGGGAGATTCTAAAATACCCTCTAACTTGAATGAAAGATATTTTGATTTTTTTGGTTCTTCAACTAATTGTGATGAACGATTTTTTTCTTCCTCAAAAGATTCTTTTATTTTCTTTTTTGTATCAATATCTTTAATTAAAATAAAATTCCATGGTTGAGAAAATCCTACTGAAGGCGCATGATGTGCTGCGTTAAGAATTTTTGATAAAATCTCATCCTCTATTGGCTTTGAGATAAAGTGAGATCTTACATCCCTTCTTGAATAAATTGCCTTGTAGAAGCCTCTTTTTTCTTCATCAGTAAAATTTTCTGTCATCTTTTTTGTACCTTCATTCTTTCTTTTGTTAAACGTTAATAATGTCAATTGTTTGATTTATTTTTCAATGGGCCTGTAGTCTAGCCGGTTAGGATACTGCCTCGACATGGCAGTGATCATGAGTTCGAATCTCATTAGGCCCACTTTTTAATTATAACTTATTTTGAATTCTTTGTCAACTTCACTCCATGAAGTCTGACTAGTCATTTTTCCTTCAGCAGAAAAACTAGTAATTTTTTCATTTATGGCATCTTCATAAATTTCTGAATTAACTTCAGACTTGTTCAGAACAAATATATTTTTTAAAGGAATTTCTGCACCTGGATAAAACAAGGCTCTTCCAGGTAATGTAATATCTGCAGTAGAATACAACCCAGATCCTAATAATTTACCATCTCCATATAATTCGAAATCAATAACTGAAACTGATAATGTTTTATCACTGGGATTTTTTATTAGAAATGTAACTTGAAACTTTGCTTGATTATCAACTGTGTTTACATCTAATAATTTTACATTTGTTAATTTAATTTCAACTTGATCAAGTTCATCATTATCTAAACTGGCATAGTAAACAATTCCTCCCATTAGTGCAAAAACTCCAACAATAGCTAGATACACTGTCATCTTGCTTTGAAGTGCCATTTCATTGATTCCAGATTTGTACAACTAAAAAAGGTTGTCAAGATCCAAATACATAATATTTGATTTAAAATATCATAAACTATGACTGCAATAGAACAGGCAATTATCACTTGGATTCATCTTATAGCTGCTGCAATTTGGGTTGGCGGTTCTTTATTTATTGGAATTGTGTTTTCTCCACTTTTAAAAACAATGACAAGTTCTGTTGAAGAACGAATGCAAATTATGATTCGTGTTGGTAAACGATTTAACAAAATTGCCGTCCCTTCATTGATTATTTTGATGATAACTGGTTTGTATACTTCAAATGCATTAATTGGAAATCCTGATCTTCTTGTTTCAACAAGTTATGGAAAATTTTTAATTATTAAAATAATTCTTGTAATTGCATTAATTATTACATATGCTGTTCATGTTAGAGTAATTCGTAAAGATGTTGAAGAAAAAATTATGTCAAATAAAATGCCAGAGCCTGAAATTCAAAAATTAAGAAAAAAAATTATCATCCTTGGAGAGATTACAGTAGTTTTGTCTGTAGCAATTCTATTTTTTGCTTCATTACTTGATGCTGGGGTTTGAGATTCCTTCAATTATTACTTCAAATCCATTACTCGTTTTTCCGATGCCATATTTACAACCTGTAATTTTAGATGTTACAAACAAATTTGTCTCTAAATGTTTTGTAATTTCTTTAACTGGCAAAATTGTTTTTCCACTAGCTAAACTTGCAGGAACTATTAACATATCTGCTAAATTATCGTCAATTGTATAATTTTTAATAAAATCATTAATGTCTAAATCAAATTCACTAGTTTTTTTATCATACAACGCATCAATTCCTATAATGGAATCATCATCAATACTGTAAATTAACAAGGATGCACCAGAATCTAATGCTTCTTCTGATTTAATTTCTGCATCAACAATAAAACCTGCATCCGTTAATTTCATTATAATTTTATTAACTTTCTTGTGAATTTCCTCATTTACTAATTTTGAAAATGAACAAATTAATTTCACTTCTTTGGTTTTTCTTTTAGAAAATAATATTGATTTTATATTGGATGGATCAACTTGCAATTTAATTTCTCCACCGCCTTTTGGATAGTAACCTCGTTTCATTAATTCTAATGAAAAATTAATTCCCATTCTTGAATATGCTTCTTTTAATACATACTGAGTATAATCAATAGTAGGACTCCAAAGTACATCTGTTCCACCTTTGATTTTTAAATTAAGTTGTTTTTTTGAAATTGCAATTACAGGAATTAAAACTTGCAAAATTAATGGAATACTTCCTGCTGTACCAACATCTTCAACTAAATCTAGATTTTCAATATTACCTGGAGTAAATTTTATTTCGGTAGATCCTACTTCTGCTCCTACAACTTTGGCATTTGCAATTTTTTGAAGAATATTAATCGCTATTAAATGCTGTGGCCTTAATCCAGAAATTTTTCTGTTTTTTCTTATGTTCTCCAAGTGGATTGGTTGTTTTGTAATACATGATAATGCAATTGCTGAACGAATAATCTGTCCTCCGCCCTCACCATGACCTCCATTAATTTTTAGAAAATCCATAATTTTTTCTAATAACTACTCTTTATGATAGTTTTTTAAAAAGAAATTTTCTATAGTTTGTATGGATGGTTTGTTGATAGGACGATTCCAACCTTTTCATTTAGGTCATCTGGAAGCATTGCAATTTGCATTATCAAAAGTTGATAAATTGTGGGTAGGTTTAGGCAGTTCTAACAAGCCTGTAGAAAAAAATAATCCATTTACAGCCGAACAACGAAAAGAAATGATTCTATCATCTATTGATGATTCAATGAAAGAGAAAATTTTAATTTATTTTATTCCAGATGTAGATAATCACATTAAATGGATAGAAAAAATAGATACTATTGTACCTAAATTTGGTATAATTTTTTCAAATGATGACTTGACAAAGCATTTGTATTCAAAAAGAGATATTCAAGTTCTTACTATTCCCTTTTTGAATAGAGAGTCATTATCTGGAACCAATATTCGCGATCTTATAATTCGCGATCAAAAATGGGATGATCTAGTACCTGAGGGCACTAGAAATTTTTTACAAAATACTAATGCTAAAGATCATTTGAAAAATCTCTAATTATAAATAAACCCCAAACAAACTATTCTTTGATAACATATGGAATATCTTTCAATGCTTCCTGGTCCAACAAATGTACCTAATAGAGTAATGAGGGCAATGCTTGCACCTATTATCAATCACAGAAGTGATGATTTTGTAGAATTGTACACTGATGTCGTTGATAAAACTCAGCAAGTATTTGAAACAAAAAATGATATTGTAGCATTATCTGCATCAGGAACAGGTGCAGTTGAAGCAGGTGTTGTAAATTTAGTTAAAAAAGGTGATAAAATTATCATTCCTGTAAATGGAGAATTTAGTAGACGATTATCACAGTTAATTGAAGGTCAAGGAGGCAACGTTGTAAAACTTGAAACTCCACCTGGAGAGAATTCAACTTTTGATCAAGTTAAAGAAGCATTTGATAATAATAAAGATGTTAAAGCATTCTATGTTGTTCACAATGAAACTTCAACGGGAACAATGGTAAATTATCTTGATAAAGTATCTGATTTGACTTCAAGAAACGATGCATTCTATGTTGTAGATTCTGTTTCATTACTTGGTGGTGCTCCACTTCCAGTTGATAAATGGAATATTGATGTATGTATGACTGGTGCACAAAAAGCAATAGCTGCTCCCCCAGGAATTTCACCAATATCTGTTAGTGCTAAAGCAAAAAAATACATGATTGAAAATCCACCATCTACAATATATTTCAATTTAGCAAGATATTTCAAATTTTATGATGGTGAAAAACATACTCCTTTCACACCTGCATTACCATTACTTTATGCATATAGAGAAGCATTATCTATAATGTTAGAAGAAGGATTACAAAATGTCTTTAAACGTCACAAAGTTTGTTCAGATGCATTATACACTGGATTAAGTGCAATGGGTCTTACTCCATTTGTAAAAAAAGAAGAAGATCGTTCAATCTCAATTGTTGCATTGAACTATTTGGATGGTTTGGAAGACAAAACTTTCAGAAGTACACTAGCTGATAAATTCAAAGTGCTAGTTGCAGGTGGATTTGGTGATCTTAAAGGTAAAGTGTTTAGAGTTGGATGTATGGGAGAAGTTAGCCCATATCATGTAATGAGAACTATTTCTGCGATTTCATCTACATTAGCAATGATGGGATATGACGTTGATGCTAAAGCAGGTCTTAAAACTGCAGAAGAAAAACTAAAAGCTCTGTAAACCCTGTTAACTTAATATAAGGAAATTCGAAACCGATCACATTGACTTTCAATAAAGGCTCTTTAATTCTAGTTGATTACACTGCAAAGGTAAAAGATACTGAAGATATTTTTGATACAACAATTGAAGGAGATGCAAAAAAGTATTCTATTTACGAAGAAAATTTCAAGTATCAACCAAAACTAGTTTCTATTGGCGAAGTCGCTTATCCTGTTCTAAAAGGACTTGATGAAGCACTTGCAAAAACAGCTGTTGGCGATAAACTCACAATTGAAGTAACTCCAGACAAAGGTTTTGGTGAAAGAGATGCTGGTAAAGTTAGAATGATTCCTATTAGAAAATTAGGTGAAGATGCAGAAAAAGTTACAGTAGGTGATTCAATTGAAGTTGATAATAAAAAAGGAATAATTCGTTATATCGGTTCTGGCAGAGTTCAAGTAGATTATAATCACAGATATGCCGGAAAAACAATTCTATTTGATGTTAATGTCATTAAATCACTAGATACTCCAAATGATAAAATCGATAGTATTCTCAAAAACAGATTACCTGTTGAAGATACAAAAATTGCATTTGATTTGAAGGATAAAGAAGTTAACATTACAATCCCTGAGGAAATTTTACGTGCTGATGGATTACAAATCATGAAACACTTTATCCAACTAGATGTTTTCAAATTTGTTCCAACTTTAGAAAAAGTAAATTTTGTTGAAACACATATGAATAAACAAGTTCAGGAAAAGAAACCTGAAGTAAAAGAAAAAGCTTCTGAACCAAAAACTGCTTAAATTATTCCAGTACTCTTTGCTAAATTTAGTGCTCTTTTCTCTGTCATTTTAATTTCTTTTAGAATAGTATATCTCTCTGGTCTAAGATCTTGTGCAATCATTAGAGCTTTTACTATTACATCTGGTTTTAGACCAATTTGTTTTGCAGTAGTTGGAGCTCCTACATCTTTTAACGTCTTGACAATTTTTTTCCAATCTTGCCCTTGTAGTTTTGCCATCATGATAGAACCTAATCCACACTTTTCTCCATGTAGTCCTATTCCAGGAGCCAGTTTGTCTAGTGCATGTGAAACAAGATGTTCTGCACCTGAACATGGTCTACTACTTCCAGCAATACATGATGCAACTCCTGCACTGATTAACCCCTCTACAATTACTCTGGCATCTAATCCTTTTTTTGCAAATTCAGAAGAATTCTCCATAACAATTTTGGCACTCATTAAGGCTAAATCTGCTGCATATCTGCCATAGTATTCCTTTTTCTTTTTGTGACCGAGTTGCCAATCTTTTACAGCTATAATATTTGCAATAAGGTCCCCGCAACCACTTGCTAGTAATTTTGCTGGTGCTTTTTTAATAATATCAATATCTACAAACACACCCATTGGTGCGGTTGCTACTATGGAATGAGGTTTGTCACTCTTTACTGATACAAAAGGACTAGCCATTCCATCATGGGATGCAGCTGTTGGTAAACTTACAAATGGTTTACCCAAATTATATGAAATTAATTTTGCAGTGTCAACAGAACGACCTCCTCCAATTCCTACTATTAGATCTGAATTATCTTTTTTAACGTCTTTTTGAATTTGATTTAATGATTTTATTTGATTATCTATTGAAGTATGCCAAATAAATTCAATTTTTTTTAATTTTAATGATTTTTCAATTGTTTTCTTTAATATTTTTTGAACATTTGTTCCGGCAATCAAAGATACTTTTTTTGGTTTATTTAATGAAATGAGAAATTTACCAAAATCATTGATGTTCTTTTCTCCTATCTCAATGAGCCTAGGTAATTCCATTCTGTGTGATTCCATGCGATCATGATTTTTTATCATTATTTATGATTTCAAGGGATCAAAAAGTTATTTAAAAGGGAGAGATCCCCTTTACTTTATCTTAATAGGTGTATTTTGTCAAATAACGTTGAAGAAAAAATTCTGCATGGGACTACCACAGTAGGTATCAAGGCTAAAGACGGTGTCGTATTATGCGCCGACATGAGAGCCAGCGCAGGATATTTTATTGCAAATAACAATACTATGAAAATTCAACAAATCGATTTACACGCAGGACTAACCTTGGCAGGCGGTGTTGCAGACGCACAAAATATCGTTGATATTTTACGCTATCATTCCAATCTTCACAGAGTTGACAAACAGAACTCGATCTCAATTCACTCACTTGCAAGACTTTGTTCATTGATATTTCATCAAAACAGAGGTTATCCATTCATGGCTGATATCTTACTTGGTGGATATGATGCAAATGGTCCTTCATTATTTAATGTCGATATGTTTGGTTCAGTAGAAGAGAAATCATATGTAACAACTGGTAGCGGTTCTCCAGTAGCTTATGGTTTACTTGAAGAAGAATACAGAGATGACCTTACAATTGAAGAAGCAAAACAAATAGCTCTAAGAGCTGTTAAAGCCGCAATAACTAGAAACATTGGTACGGGTGATGGAATTAACATCGCAGTTATGGACAAAAACGGTTTCCGTCTATTAACAGACGAGCAAAAGAAAGCCGTTATCGAACTTTAGTGATTTAATGCAACGAAAATATCAAGAAAAAGAATTACCTCCTAGTAGCCAGAATATAATGGCCACCATACTGCAAAGTATGCCTAAAGAGGCAAGTATAACAAAAATAGAATATGAGGGACCAAGAATTGCTCTTTATACAAATTCTCCACGTTACTTGATAGAAAATAATGATACAATTTCTAAACTTGTAAACATAATTAAAAAAAGAATTGTTGTTAGAACTGATGAATCAATTAGAAAACCAGAATCTGAAGCAAGAAAAATTTTGGCAGATTGTGTTCCAAAAGAAGCTAATCTACAAGGAACTATTTTTGATATCACTACTGGCGAAGTATCAATTGAAGTAAAGAGACCTTGGTTGTTACAAAGAGATGCAAAAGAATTCAATCATGCTGAAGTAACTGAGAAGATAGGTTGGAGATTACGAATTAGAAAATCTACAACCATCCCTTCACGTACAATTCAAACAATCAATGCAACTCTAAAACAAGCCTCTGATGAAAGAAGCAAACAGCTAAAACAAGTAGGCGATGAAATTTTTAGACCTCGTTTATCTCAAAGAACCGAAGTATCACTTCATACTCTTGGTGGATTTGGCCAAGTCGGACGATCTTCAATGTTACTATCTACTCCTGAAAGTAAGATCCTCATTGACTGTGGACTTAATCCTGGTGCACGTTCTCCTATGGATGCATTTCCAAGATTAGATTCTCTAAACATTACACTAGATGAACTTGACGCTATAGTGATTGGACATGCACATTTGGATCATACTGGATTTCTGCCAGCATTATGCAAATATGGATACAAAGGCCCAATCTATTGCACTGAACCCACATTACCAATGATGAATCTAATTCAATTAGATGCAATCAAAGTAGCTGCAGCTCAAGGTAGAATGCCAATTTATGCTGAACGAGATGTAAAACAGGTCATGAGACAAACAATCACTTTACCATACGGAACTGTAACTGATATTTCTCCTGACATTAAACTAGTTTTTGCAAATGCAGGTCACATTTTAGGTTCTGCTTTATGTCATTTTCATATTGGAAATGGTGATCATAACTTTGTTTATTCAGGTGATATTAAATTTGGAAAAAGTATTTTATTTGAAGCTGCAAGTTGGAATTTTCCAAGAGTTGAAACCTTATTGATTGAAAGTACGTATGGACTTAAAGAAGATATCCAACCAACCCGACAAGAAGTGGAATCTTCTTTCATCAATGCCGTGAATAACACGTTAGCAGACGGTGGCAAGGTTTTGATTCCTATACCTGCAGTTGGACGTGCACAAGAAATTATGATGGTAATTGATCACTATATGAAATCAGGAGAAATGGTTGAAGCACCAGTCTTTACAGAAGGAATGATTTCAGAGGCATCAGCAATTCACGAATCTTATCCTGAATACCTTGCAAGAGAACTTAAACAAAAAATACTAGAGACTGATGATAATCCATTTGATTCTGAATACTTTACTAATATTGAACATGCAGATGCCAGAGAAGAACCTATGAGAGATAACTCACCTTGTATTATCTTGGCAACATCTGGAATGTTGGAAGGTGGACCAGTTTTGGAATATTTCAAAAATATCGCACCTGACAAAAAGAACAAAGTACTGTTTGTGTCTTACCAGGTAAACGGAACTATGGGGAGAAGGGTTCTTGATGGTTCTAAACAAGCAACCATGTTGGGCAAAGAAGGAAAAGTTGAAGTCGTTTCAATTAACTGTAGTGTTGAAAGACTGGATGGTTTCAGTGGACACAGTGATTATAACCAATTAATGTCAT
>JABMOR010000098.1 GCA_013203245.1 Candidatus Nitrosopumilus sp. | reverse complement strand
ATGGATATTTTTTGGCCTGAATTTAGAAAAATAGATTTAATGAGAGCTATTAGAACATATCAAGTGAGGAAAAGGAGATTAGGAAAATGATAGAAGAAACATCTGCAGGAATTGTATTATTTAGAAAAGAAGAATCTAAAAATTTATTTTTGCTTTTACATTACCCTTCAGGGCATTGGGACTTTGTAAAAGGTAAAATGGAAAAAGGAGAATCAATTCATGAAACAGCTATAAGAGAAACAAAAGAAGAAACAGGAATTACAGATGTAACATTTTTAGATAATTTTGAAGAGTGGATCCAGTATGATTTTCAATATCAAGGTGAACTAGTTCATAAGAAAGTGGTATTTTTTTTGGCTGAAACAAATACTAAAGATGTAGAAATTTCTCATGAACATTCAGATTATACATGGGTGGATTATAACACTGCAATGGAAAAAACTACTTTTGATAATGCAAAGACTGTTTTAACAAAAGCACAAATGTTACTTTCCAAAACTCTGTAGTTGTAATTCTTTTGCAATTTGTATTGGATTTTTAGAATTTAAAATGGTTCGACCCACAATTAGATAATTTGTTCCAGATGAAATTACTTCACTTGCACTACCACCTTGAGTACCTACACCCGGAGAAAAGATACTCAAATTTTTTCCTGCTTTTTTAGAACAGTATTGAATAATTTTTGGAAATGTAGCTCCTACCACAATTCCATCAACCTTTGCAGTAAGGGCCCAACTCAAAAACAATTCGTACAATTGTTGCTTTTTTCCCATTTTAATTTCCATATCATATGACAATTTAGCCTCAGGTGCACTCATGTGACATAGTGTGATTACTCCTTTTCCATTTTTGTGGGCAGATTGTACTAAATTTTTTAAGCTATCAAGACCCATAATCGGATTTGCAATTACTGCATCAAATCCTAAATTCCATAAATGTTCAGCAGTTACTCGATTTGTATTTCCAATATCATTGAGTTTGATATCAGCTATAGTTTGCAATCCATACTTGTGTGCTGTTTTGTTAATTTTTAGAATTTCTTTACCACTCAATGGAAGAAGTAAATGAAAATTTAGTTTAATACCACATAGAAATGGATGTAATTGCTTTATGTTTTGAATTGTTTTTGATTCTAAATTTTTAACAGAAAAATCATAATCGTTGGCAAGAATGACTTTGCCATTAATTTTCGAGATCTTAGAAAGTCTAGTTTTGAAGGTGGCCATAATCTACTAGTGGATGAGTGTCTTTCAATTTTATTATTTTGATATAAGAATAACCATGTTCTGAAGGATTTTCCACGAATGCAGGTTGAGTACCATTTACTGTAGAGAATTTCAAAAATGGTTTTTGTGGATCTGAATCTAATACAACATGGCAAAAATACGATGTTCCCTCATCATTAAAATTCATGAAAACACCAATTAGCCATTTATCATTATGTGGAAACAAGAATAAAGGAAATGGTATTTCTTCCATGCCCCAAGTGAGTTTTGCTAGACTGGACATGTCTTCCAATTCAATAGGTTGGTACCTATCAAGTGTACCATTTCCAGGTTGTAATGTTTTAGGAAGTGATTTTATTCTAACAATTGGAGAATAAAGTTTACTGGCGTCAGAAGTAGTATCGACAATTTTAGATTCTTCTTTTCCTCCCTTTAATCCATAACAAAGATAATGACCATGATTTTCTAGATGTGTGTAGTATACAATTGGTTTTTCTTTTAAAACATCCATTTGTACAGATAAAATTTTCTTTCCAAGATAATCATGTAAAAATGAAACCCGTGGGGCACGTTCTAATGCGCAAACAAGTCGAGTAAATTCTAAAGTAGAATGGACTTGAATGTAACGTGGTAATTTATCAGTAATTTGTAACTTTTCCACAGGGATTAGTTTTTTGTTATCAAATTAAACTTATCCAAAATAAAGGAGCCTAGTTTCTTCTATCAATGACATCATGTACATCTGGACCAGTTCCAATAATTGTGACAGGCGTGTTTAATTCTTTTTCAATATTTGCAATGAATGATTTTGCATCATTAGATAATTCATCGTAAGAAGTTTTTCCTGCACAATCAGTAAAGAGTACATCTAATTTTGTTATTGAAATTTGTGTTGCGCCATTGAGCATGATTGCACGCCTAGCTAAATCAAAATCAAAATCTGCAGCCCTTCTTTGGCGACCAGTAACTGTGCCAAATTCAGACCAACCTTTTTTCTCTGCATCTTCAAGAGAAAGTTCTTTGTCAAGAGGTCCAGTTCCAACACGTGTAACATATGATTTGAAAACAACAATTACTTCATCAACTTTAGTAGGTCCAAGACCAACATCAGCACAAATCCCAGAGGCAGTGACATCTTTGGAGGTAACAAACGGATAGGTTCCATGCCATAGTGAAAGAAATGTTCCCTGTGTGCCCTCCACCAAGACATTTTCATTTGCATCAAGTGCAGAATTTATCTCTAAAGGAACATCCACAATTAATGAAGATAAAGAATCGAAATCTTTTGCTAGTTTTAAAACTCTCATAGCACGGTCAGCATTAGCAGGGCCAGTACCTGAACCAGTACTACCAATTTTTTCTTTTAATTCTCCTTTTGAATCTCTAATGAGATGAGTTTCTTCAATGATTCCACAGTGTTTATCAATAAATGCACGCCCTGTGACATCAAAATCTTGAATTTCTTTGTTGAGAACATCAAGATTAATTACAACTCCAGGTCCAATCATTACTTTGGCATTTTTATTTAGAAATCCACTTGGGAGCATTCTTACTTTATACACTTTATCTCCATCTCTAATTGTATGACCAGCATTTGGACCAGCACCACCACGTACGATTATTTTTGGATTATCTTTAATTGCCAAATATGAGATGATCTTTCCTTTACCTTCATCACCAAAAAATCCGCCAACAACTACAGTGGATGTCATATTACTAAACTTCAATTTCGTTTATTTAAGCTAAAGTATTTTCCATGATTTTATATTCAACAATGATTCGTTTAGATCAATGGTAGGCGAAAATTTTGCAGGAAATATAATCATTAACCTAGCAAATTTGCCAGATTTTCTGAGAAATCCAATTTTGAAAAAAAGAATGATAGAATTCTTTTCATTGGATGATTCTGAAAAAATGGAAGTTATTAACAATGCGCTAGAAGCTGGTCCCACCATTCCTTTTCCTAACTTTGCAAAACTTTTCAAAACATGGCTCAAAATTTTAACAACATTATCTGAAGAGCAGCGAGAGGGATTATTTTCAGCATATATTACAGAGATTGCACGATCACCGCAAAAACTGATTGAATTTAATGTTGATGGTATTTTGGAGATATTTTTGACATTGGAAGAAAATGAAAGAGAAATTCTTGCAATTACAATTAAAAAAATAATTAATAATTTAGATGAAAATTCAAAAAGACGAATTTTAATAGTTGTGCCAGAAAATGCTAAAAAACACTTAAAATTTTAGGCGCCTGGTCGTTCTTCAGGTTTTCTGTTATCTTCATTAGTGTAATCAATTATTTCACCTTCTGGAGACAAAACACCTACAAAGATCTTCTCATGTTTTTTCAATAATTTTCTATGATCCAGCATAGACATGTCAAGCTTCATCTCATTCATGACCATGATTTGATATTCTTTCCATTCAGCCCAACATTTGTTACATGTAGGATATTTTGCTGCAACAACTCCTAATTCTTCGCTATCAGGAATTGAATTCTTACATTTTGTGCAAATACGACTCATAGAAATTAAGAATAATGAACTCCTTTTATCTTTTATTGAATGTAAAACAATAATAATTATCAAAGAGGTATAGTGGCATGAAGATAAAATGCCCAAAATGTAAAGAAAATGCAGAATTGGCAATGGATTATTCTGAAGTAAAATGTGGTTCTTGTGATTTGGATATGAGTTATGGAGAATATGTAAAATTTGTGGCTCATAATGAACCAAAATATTCAGATATTTTAGGAGATTATGCAAGTAGCACCGAAGGACAGACTGCAGGTTCTTTGGATGAATGGGATTAACAAGATAGTGTAATCATTCATCAGATTAAAATAATTAGTTAAACACAATTCTATTCATCATTGGAATTTTTATTAGAAAATATTCTTAATCTAGTAGGATTTTTGGTAGGACTTGCAATAGGAATAATGTCATATATTGGATTTAGAAATACAGGAAGTCCAACATTATTTAGATTATCAATTGCATTTTTCTCAATTAGTGCAGGATTTTTCATTATATGGTCTGGATATATGGTGGAAGATTTTATCACAAAAACCGGAAGTATTGAAAGATGGATCCAAACTTTAGGAATTGCAATTCAAACGGTAGGGTATTTTTTTATTGCATTTTCACACAGCATAAAATCATTTTTTCCAAAATCTAGTTATTTTAGATCAGTTGGAATAATACCATTATTTCTAGTCTCTTCGGTTCAGTTAGAGCATATTTTCCGATCTGTTTCATTTATTTTGTTAGCATATGGTGCAATTGAAACAATGTTATCATACTTTGAAAATAGGAATAAAGGCGCAATTTCAGTTGCTGTAGGATTAGGGCTTTTAGTATTGGGAGAATTTGTAGGATGGTATTCATTTGTATTCCCAGAATCAATCCTATATTCAGTATCAATGATAATCAAAATTGGAGGATTAATTGCATTATTCATTCCAGTAAGCAAGGTACCATTAACCAAGATAAAATTTGATGATTTAGAATAATTTTGGTTAGGCTCAAAATTTAGATGAATTTGGAATTTGTCAAATTCTTTTATCTTTTTAGTATATTGAAAAATATCAGTGCTCTCTCATAGAAATTTGAATAATTATCAATAGATAAAATGGCTGAATACCGAACACATATGAAAATTATTGGAGAGATTCTAGCAACAACAAGGGATGACCTTCAAGATGAAGATGGCGCATCAGTTACTTATCTAATTAGAAAAGCAAATATTTCACATTCTAGAATTTCAACAATACTGAAAACGTTAGTATCACAGGGACTATTAGAGAAAGTAGATAATCAAGGTTTTAACAAATATAAAATTAGCCAACCAGGAAGAGAATTTTTGCAAGCATATTATACATTTACAAACTTTGCAGATAATTTTGGATTAAGTATTTAGGCATTTACTTTATCAGATTCATCTAAATTATCATCAAAATCATCTTCAAAATCATTATCTTCAAAATCTTCAGATGACATACTTTCCAAAGTAGGTATGAACTGTTAAAAACGTATTCAAATGTAAATGATAATTAAAGAAAAAAAATAAGAATATGTATTGAAAGTAAATTGTGACAAGGAAGGAATTGAGAAAGCTTCTCAAATAATCAGTCAAGGTGGAATTGTAATTTTTCCAACAGATACTGTTTATGGCATAGGATGTGATCCATACAATAAAGCATCAATAGAAAAAATCTATAAAATAAAATCTAGAGACATTATAAAATCGGTTCCAGTTTTAACATATTCTATAGAGACAGCTGAAAGAATAGCTCAATTTGATCAACTTGCTAAAAAAATTGTTAAAAAATTTTGGCCCGGTCCACTAACAATAATTTTAAAAGTTACAGATGAAAAAATAAAAAAATCACTAAATTTAGAAAATAAAATTGCAATTAGAGTTCCTAATCACAAATGCACATTAGAATTATTAAAAAAATGTAATTATCTTGTTGGAACTAGTGCAAATATTTCTGGAGATTTACCATACACAAATCCAGAAGAATGTTTGAAAAAAATGCAAAATTATGATGTTTTTGTGGATGGTGGCATAATTACAAGTGATGGGGAATCAACAATTATTGAAATAGAAAATGAAGAGATCAAAATTATCCGGGAAGGTTATTTAACTAAAGAAGAAATTTTACAATTATGAATCTTATAATTACTTGTCCCAGGCATTTTGAACCAGAAACAGAGGATGAATTAATCGACATTTTAGAAGAATTTGGAGATTCAGATGCTAAAATTACAATTACAAACATGTCAGGAATTTTAACAGCAGAAACAAAACTTGATCCCATAGAAACTGTAAGGAAAATTAAAGAAATGCTTCTTGATGAACCATGGAGTGTCAGATATTGCAAAAGGATCATACCAATACAAAAAGTCATTGAATCAAAAATTGAAGAAATAGAAAAAAGTGTTGAAGAGTTATCCAATCAAATTTTAGATGAGGAAACGTATAGGATATCAATTGAAAAAAGAAATTCAGAGTTATCAAGTAAAGAGATAATTACAAAAATAGCAAATAAAATAAAAAACAAAGTATCTCTTGAATTTCCAGATAAAGTTCTATTAATTGAAATTCTAGGTAATAAAACAGGAGTATCTATTCTAAAAAAATCAGACATACTAAGTACAGAAAAGACAAAACGAAGTATGTCAGAGTAATACTGCAGCTTTTTCAATCAATAGATCAGCCAAAGGATTTTTGGAATAAATTGAATCAATATGCCTTTTTGTTATTTTGAAATGTTTTTTTAAATATATCTCATTATTTTTTGAAAAGATATTTGTAGAAATTGGCATCAATTCAAGATATAATGAATGTAGAGTTTTTTTATTTCCTATTGCAATTATGAAAAAATTAGTTTTAGATTTTATTCCAACAGTCCTTATTGCATCAGAAATTTGTTTAGTTAAAGCAAATCGCATTAAAATATCAGTTTCAAGTTTATTTGAAAGCAAAATATTATTTTTTTGAGATTCAATTGATAATGAAATAATTTTTTTTAAATGATAATTATTTAAAACAAAATCACATGATACAGCTTGAAGTAGTAGTTTAGGATATTTTTTTCTAAGATCATCAATAAATTTTACATTAATTGACTTTTGACCTTTAATCTCTAGTATCTGTATTAGTTTTTTAGAATATTCAAAAGTAAATTTTTTTGATAAACCACCATGAATAACAGGAATTATACTTACAATATCATTATCTTTTATTTTTGTAGATTTTCCATCCATGGCAGAGGAATCAGCCCCATTAACTGCGATTAAAATATTATCAGTATCAAGTTTAGGAGTATCTAGAGGTTTTAGTTCTAAGAGTAAAGTGATTAGTTCTTGAATTGTTACATTTGATTTATCAATTTTCAAAAGTTCTATTGGAAAAGACTTTTTCGCACCACCGACAAATTTTACAGTGAACATACCTATCTAATTAAAATTGAGAAATGCTATTTAATTTATTATTCAGTTTTAGCAGTTTCGCCTTCAACAGTTTCGCCTTCAACAGTTTCAGGTCGTTTTTCAAATTGTTGTTCAGATTTTGAGGCATCGATTCGGGCTTGTTTCTCTTTAGCCTCACGAACTTCTTTTTTGATAAATTTTGTAATATAACCTGCAATTTTATTTTTCAAACTTTTGGAACGCACAATAGAAACTTCATTCAAAGCTTTTTTGTTATCAGCAAAATCTAGACCAAATTTTGCTTTGTGATCTACAAGAACTTCGTATGAAATTCGCTTTATTCTATCCACTATGCGTCTAAAACAAGGGGGGTATTTTATACCTATATTCCAAGAAATGCATTTGAATTCATTTCTAGCAAATATGCCATGTCATCAAAAGATTTACCCAAAATTTTTGAAGCACAAAAAATCACACTAGGGATAAAGCTAATTTGCCCAGATTTCATTTCAAAACATCTAGAAAATCTTACTGGACCATCAGTTTCAACAAGAATTTGAGATTCATCAGTTTTGGACAATAAAGTTTGCTTATCATTTGCATAGATTACTACAGGTCCATAGGATACAAAAAATCCCATATCCATTGCTTTTTGAAGTTGTTTTTTACTTCCATCAAACCAATGTAACAACGCATGTTTTGTATTATATGAAGTCATAATTTCAAAAACATCATCAAGGCTTTTTCTTGAATGAATTGATACTGGTTTGTTGAATTTTTCTGCAAATGATAACAACGTTTCAAATACTTTACTTTGTTTTTTTACATCTTCATCTCGTTTAACATATGTAGGATCCAATCCAATTTCCCCTATTCCAGAAATATGTTCATGGCGTTCTTCAATTAATTTAGAAATATTTTCAAGTTCTTCATTTGCACATTCAGGATGAATTCCAATAAAAGGCAGGACTAAGTTACTTTTTTTTGCAAGTTCTAAAGTTTGTAATGAGTTATTGTAATTCATGGACACACAGCACGCTTTGATTTTCAAATAGTCCATTTGCTTTAAGAGAAATTCCATGTCAGAAACATATTCAGGATCTGACAAGTGTATATGAGAATCAAAATACCACGTCATTTCTTTATCAATTGTTGGAATAGTCTGTATAAATCGATTCCTTAGTGATATTTTTTCACTCATTATCTTTTTTCGGAAAAAATCAAAAGAAAATATATGAAATCATCTGAATTGGGATTATCTGCAATGTATAGAATTCTAAAAAAGGCAGGTGCAGAGAGAGTAAGTGACGAATCAGCAGATGAGTTAAGAAGAGTAATTGAAGAGATTGCAGACAGTATTGCTAAAAGTGCAGTCGACATGGCGTCCCATGCCAGTAGAAAAACGGTGAAAGGTGAAGATGTGAAGCTGGCTTCAAAACCATTTAACAAATTCTAATCTAAAGAGTTTAATTATTCATTTTGTGTTTTTTAAAATGGTACTCTGGCAGAACGGTTATGCGTGAGCCTGCAAAGCTTATACAAGGGGGTTCGACTCCCTCGGGTACCTTATTCTACTATCACTTGGCCTTTCATCCAAGGATGAAGCGTACAAAAAAAATCATAAGTACCTTTTTCATCAAAATTTACAGTAAACGATTCATACGGAGCTAAATGTCCACTATCAAATAATTCAGAAGGTTCATCATAAAATCCTGAAGTGACACTGTGAAATGCAGAATCTTCATTTACCCAGGTAACTTGATTTCCGGAATCAATAACAATTGCAGATGGAATATAACATTTATCAATCTCTTGACATCCAGGACGAGAAGATTTTGTGGGCATTATAATATCGCCTTTAACAACTACTTCAGATTCTTCAGAGTTTTTCTCAACAGATGAATCAGAAATAATCAAACCAATTATTACAATCATAATAACTGTAATAATTCCAATTATCATTATTTTTTTTATCAAATCACATCATTTCCTTTTGAGAGTTATTACATAATTACCCAATTCTCTAAATATATAACATATTAGAAGACATAATTGTCTCAAAACGGAAATGGATTATTAGAATACATACCTGGCTCACATACATTGCTAGTTCAAAAAAATTCTAGTCCGCCTCTAGAAGGATTTGCAGAAAATATTCAAGAAAGCATTCATGAATATGCAGAAAATTCTAAAAATGAAGTAGAGAAAGGAAATAATTTTCTTCAGTGGATTTTAACAAGGGTTTTTGAGGCTACTGAAGATGATGCAGCAGATGCAATTGTAGACGGAGCAAATGATCTTGGAATTGATGCCTATCTTCCTGTAGATTTTTCAGACAATACCATTAGATTATTTCAATCAAAATATGGAACATCACATTCTCTAGAAGCTATTGCAAAATTCAAAGAAGATGCACAAAGATTACTTGCAAAAGATGTGGTGAAAATGAGGCCCGAACTTGCACAACTTGTCACAAAAATCAAAGAAAAAAATCTAAAAATAAAATGCTGTTATGTAACAGATCAAAATGTAGACTATACAGATGATCTAGTAGAAATCATTGACCAAAAAGTGATAATTCAAAAATTATGGGATAGGATAAAAAAACCAGCAGCAGGAAAAAAATCATCTATAAAATTAGAAAGGATGTTAAGGCATGAAAACACCATTCTAGGAATTTTGAAGTTACGTGAACTAACTGAATTTGTAAGTAAGAATAAAGATTATGTCTTTGAATCCAATATTAGACAATGGATGCAGTTTAAGACTACAGTTAACAAAGGATTACGAGAAACATTACAAAGTAATCCAAGCAAATTTTTCTTTTACAACAACGGAATAACAATTGTAGTTAGTGATTTTGCTGAATTAGGTGAGAATGTGATTGAACTTCATGCTCCTCAAATTGTCAATGGAGCACAAACATCAAACTCTATTCTTGATCATTCAAAGAGAACAAAAAATATGGATGGTTCAATGACTGTTACAATAATCAAAGCAGACGATGAACAAGAACAAAATAATATTACAAAATATAGAAATTCCCAAAACTCAGTTAGAGGAAAAGATCTAGTTTCATTAATGGATTTTCATAAATCAGTTAAATCACAGTTGAAAAATTGCGGTTATTTTTATGAGATTCAAGCAGGTTCTTTTGATACAAAATCTAAATCAAAACAATCAGAGTATGATGGAGATGCAATATACAACAATTATCTTCCAGATAATCATAAGAAAGTCATTGTTGCAAAAGATGCAATACAAGCGCTAGTTGCAGGAATCGAGCAAAGACCCACAGAAGCATACAGTTCACCAGCCCAATTTCTTCCAAGAGGAAGTAAGTATGATGACATATTCAATGAGAATCTCAAAGATGATTATAGAATTTTACTTTATCCATACCTTGTGAAAGAATTTGCAAAAAAATCATTAAAATATGGAAAACAAGGAGGCCATAAAACAAAAAGATATGCAACATTATTTTATGTTGCAGTATATTTCAGAATACTTCATAAAAAAATTCTTGAATCAAAAGGTGATTTTAAAGGAGATGTGAGAAAATTAGAACCTATTTTTCGTAGTTTCAAACTTAATTCTAGAATTTTAAAGATTGCAGATGTAATTGTAACTAAATTTCTTGAAGATACAGTAGTTGATGATGAGATTGAATTAGCAAATACCAAGCACAATTTTTTCTCTCAACATGTTTGGAATGATGCAATGCTTCGAGTGATTGATAAAAAAATCAGACAAGAAGAAGATGAAATTTTAACATTAAAAAAAATCACAAGTAGTTTATTTTAATTTCAAAGGTAGAAGCCCAACCAAGTAAAAATCTTGCAGGAGGTTTACATTGGTCAGACTGCCTACCTAAATTGAGTATAAACCAGTAATATTTAACATAATTTTTCTAAGCAGGGTGTATTCCAGAATGTTTTTTATAACGAATAAAAAGAGCAATGTCACTTTGGGTAAAAAAGAAAAATGTGCAATTTGTAGCGAATTAATAGAACTTCATTTCAAGGCCATGGAAGAATGGAAAATTGATGGCACATTATGTGGTAAATGTTATTCAAAAAAACTCAGCGAGCATTATCCAGGTGAACACGTTAGAGTAAACAAACATTTAGATTAATTTTATTCTAATTTTGAAAGTTTATTCAAATTAATACAATTCCAAACAAGTGGATCACTTTTTACATCTTTTTCTTCTAAAAATTTAATATCAGTAATTATTTTTTTCTTTTTTAGTAAATTAACCTGAAAACTTGAAAATTTCTTACAATCACATTTGTTAAACAAACAAACATCTCCATCACCCTCATCATGATCCTGAGCTTCATGACTACAATTGCATACAGCATCTTTCTTTACATCATCAAGTAATTTTTCTGCATATACACCCAATCTGAGATATGCTTCCCCATCATGACCTTTTTTGAATCGTTCATAATTTTCAGATTGTGGTAATTCCTTAAAAAAAGATAGATTCGTATCAGGTTTTTGTGAATCCGAACCCATGAT
>JABMOR010000097.1 GCA_013203245.1 Candidatus Nitrosopumilus sp. | reverse complement strand
GAGCAGATATTTTACCTCAACCGTATATGGAAGAGCTTTCAAAACTTCAAGACTGCGTTCCTTCTGCACCTTTTGATCAAGTAAAACCGATAATTGAAAAAGAACTTGGTTCAATTGATGAAAAATTTGATGCGATTGATCCCAACCCAATTTCTGGGGCCTCACTAGGCCAAGTTTACCGTGGCTCTATTTCTGGTAAGCAGATTGTTGTAAAAGTGAAAAGACCTGGAATTGAAAAGGTTGTCGCAAAGGATCTCCAAGTCTTGAAAAAAGTTCTTCCTTTGGCATTAAGATTTGTTGATCCAAACTTGCGTTACTCTGCAAAAGCAATGCTTTCTCAATTCATTGAAACGATTCATGAAGAGATGGATTACACAAATGAACTCCTGAATCTTAAACAAATCAAACACGATATGGCTAGTTCAGGCAAAGTCATTGTGCCATTTGTTTATGATGACTATTCATCAAAAAACGTCCTTACAATGGAGTATCTTCCCGGAATCAAGGTTACGGACGTAAAAGCCCTGAATGAGAGAGGAATTGACAGGGAGCAGCTTGTAATTGACGTTCACAAGGTGTTTTTTACAATGCTTCTCAAACATTCCATATTCCATGCAGATCCTCACCCTGGTAACATTTCAGTAACTGATGATGGAAAACTCATTTTGTACGACTATGGAATGGTTGGGCGAATAAACAATGAGACTAGATTCAAGCTAATTCAACTTTATCTTGCACTAGTTGAAAAAAATCCTCCTAGAGTAGTCAATGCGATGATTGATCTTTCAATGTTAATTCCTGGTTACAATAGAGAGGTAATTGAAAAAGGAATTGAACTCTCAATTCGTGCAATGCACGGAAATAAACCTGATGAAATGGAAGTTCAAAGTTTGATGGAGCTTGCAAATCAAACAATGAGTAAATTCCCATTTGTATTGCCCAAGAATTTAGCTTTGTATATGAGAATGGCATCAATTATTGAAGGAATCTATAAAACTCATGATGTAGATTTTAAATTTGTTAAAGTTTTAAAAAATATTTTACAAGAAGAAAATCTTATTCCACGTGCATATATTGAAGAATTAAAGATTTCATTTGATAATTTCTCAAAATCAATTGATTCAGCACTTAGAATTGGACCTGAGATGAAAAAACTTATGGATGAAGCTCAAATCTATATGAAGAAAGGAAGACCTATGGTTTTAATCAGTGGAAGCATATTTGCATCTGCAACTTTTCTTGGTTCTGTATTTTTATATCAATCAAATGAATTACTAGGTTTAGTTGGTATGATTAGTTCTGGTTTGATAATGCTATTTTCAGGATTTTTTAGAAAATATTAGATTATTCTATTGTAATATCTTTTCCTTTTTTTGTTACAGGAATAATTAATGTAAGAATACCATTTTCATATTTTGCAGATTCTATTTTTTCTTCTCCTTGTTTAACTTCTATGGGAAGTCTAATTTTTTTATCAATTACATTTGGTCTTTGGTTTGAAATTAATGATTCTGATTCTTTTTCATTAATTGTTTTTTTTGCATTGATGGAGAGAATATCTCCACATAAAGATAATTCAATTTCTTTTTTTGTAAATCCAGGAATATCAATTACAATTTTTAGATTTTCATCATTGAGATACATATCCATTGGTGGTAAAACAAATTCATAGAATTCTCTTGATTTGTTTCCAATCTCTTTGATTACGTCTTTTACAAGTCCCATTTTGTGTTATGTGCTCAATTTTTGGTTATAAACCTTGATAGATTTTTAATCAATTAATTTCTCAGTTTTGATAACTTATGATTATTGTAATTGAAGGTGGAGATCAGGCAGGAAAGTTAACACAATCTATTCTATTGGAGAAAGCTCTTAAAAAACAAAAGATCAAAACAAAACTATTTCATTTTCCTGACTATGAAACCCCAATTGGGAAAGAAATTAGAAAATATTTAGATGGAAAACGAAAATTCACTCCCCAAGTAATTCATTGTCTTTTGGCTGCAAATAGATGGGAAAAACTTGATGCAATTTTAGCAGCTGAGGAAAAAAATTCTGTTTTAATTATGAATAGATATTATCATTCTAACCTAGTTTATGGATTGGCAAATGGTTTGAAGCAAAAATGGCTTGAGAGTCTTGATGACGGTCTTCCAAAGGCTGATCTTGTTATTTTGCTTGATGTCACACAAAAAGAATCATTTTCAAGAACTCCGCGAAATAAAATTGGTGGAAAGGTAATGAAAAGAGACAAGTTTGAAAAAAATAAAGAATTCTCCACAAAGATTTCTAATCTTTACAGAATTGTTGCCAAGAAAAAACGATGGAAAATAATTAATGCTAACAAGTCCAAAATTGAAGTTCATGAAGAAATTTTAAAAATATTTTCAAAGAAATTAGGATTATGAAAAAAAATTATATAGATATTATTGATCCAATTCATGATTTTATTCGTGTATATGATTATGAACTTCCAATAATTGACAATCCACTTTTTCAAAGATTAAGACGAATAAAACAACTATCTGGTGCACATTTGACATATCCTTCAGCTCAACATAGTCGATTTGAGCATTCTCTAGGTGTTATGCATATTGCTAGTCAAGCTGGTTTTGCATTAAATGAAAAAGGATTTTTAAATTCTGATGATGTTCAAATTTTGCGCATTGCAGGTTTGTTACATGATATTGGCCATGGACCTTTTTCTCATTTATTCGAAGAAGTGATACAAGAAAAAAAAATTTCACATGAAGATTATGGAAAAAAAATTATTTTAAATTCTGAAATTGGTGATATAGTATCAAAAACTGGGTTCGATAAAAAACTAGTTACTAAAATTGCATTTGGAGAATCAAAATTTCAATATCTAAATGAAATTATTTCAGGAGCATTGAGTGCAGATATGATGGATTATTTACTAAGAGATGGCTATTTTACGGGTGCCGAACATGCGAAGATAGATCATAAAAGAATTACACAATCCCTTGACATTCATAAAAATAAACTTGCTTTAGAGCGTTCAGCACTTTATTCTTTTGAATCTATGATGCATTCTAGATATCAAATGTTTAAAGCAGTATATTTTCATAAAACTGTACGTGCTGCAGAAGTTATGCTTATTGAAGCATTAAGATTATCTGATGATGAATTTGGTTTCACATCTTTTAATCTAAATGAATTCGTTAAACTAACTGATGAATACGTTCTATCATCTTTGATCTCATCAAAATCTTCTAAACTAAAACGAGCAAAACAATTAGCAGAGGATTATCAAAATAGAAAGTTGCTAAAATGCGTATTTGAGAGAATACTTACCAATCAAATAAATTTGAAAAAAACTAGAACAGATGAACTTAGAATTGAAATTTCTAAAAAATCTAAAGTTGATGAAAATGAAATTTTTGTAGATAGTTCTGTGACTCCATCTATCCCACTTGCCCCATCAAAAAATGAATCAAAATCAATCATTTTGATAACTAATGAGGGCACAAAATCTTCTGCAAAAGAAATGCCAATTTCTGAAATACCAGTGGTTTCAGCGATTTCTGGGTTCATGAACATACTTAGAATCTATACTCATCAAAAGAACAGGAAAAAAGTTGAAATTGCCGCAAAATCAATCCTTGGTGATTTAAAGTGAAAAAACGAATTGTAATCAAATTATCAGGACGGGTTTTTGGTATGAATAATGTCAAAAATCTAAAAGATTATGCTGTATTTCTAGTGAAAATTAGTAAGTTTTGTCAACCTATTGTAATTGCTGGAGGTGGTGATATTGCACGACATTACATTTCTCATGCAAGATCTTCTGGTGCTGATGAATCCACTCTTGATGAACTAGGGATTGAAATTTCAAGACTCAATGCAAAATTGCTAATTTATGCTCTAAAAAACAAAGCATATTCACATCCACCAACCACTTTACAGGAAGTTAAACATGCGGTAGATGATGGATTAATAGTAATTGCAGGTGGTCTTCATCCTGGTCAAAGTACTAATGGTACTGCAGCATTAATTGCAGAAAAAATTCAAGCTGAACAGTTTCTTAATGCTACTGATGTTGATGGAGTTTATGATATGGATCCTAACAAATTCAAAAAAGCAAAAAAATTCAAACAAATAGAATTGAAAAATTTGAAAAGTATGTTAGTTCATGAAGATTCTATAGCCGGTGGTTATGACTTGATGGATATTGTTGCTTTAAAAATTATTGAGCGTTCAAAAATTAAAACAAGAATCCTAAAAGCAGATACAAAAATTATTGAAAAGGCAATTAAAGGTGGTAACGTTGGCACAGAAATTATTCTTCCTTCTAAATGATCAATCAGTATTATTTTGAATTGTGGATCTTGCTTGAGACCAAATTTGAATCTGGTTTTCTGGATATTCAGGAATTCCTGTTTCTCTGAGTTTTTTGTAAATTGATAAGGCTTCTTCTTTCTCTACAGCCTTGGATTGAGCCTTTGTAAATCCATCTTTATCTACTATAACTGCAACATGCCCATCTTCAGAACTAATTACTGCAGTAAATTCTTCTTCTCCGACTGGGAAAAATTTACCATCAATTTTTTTTGTTGTTAAAGTTAACATGCCAAATCCAGCAACTTCAAATATTTTCATTTGTGATTTACTTGCTCTTTGCTTTCCTTGTTGTACTGCTTGAAAATACTGCACAATCTTTCCTTCTTACAATGATATAATAACTATCTCAACATTTAAGATATCGAGAGGAAATGCAAAAACTATGAATCCTAAAATTTTTGTCGGTATTGCAGTTGCAACACTTGCTATAATTTTAGGTGGAATTCTTTTAATGGGACCTACAATTGTCATACCTTCTCAAGACAATACTGGAACTCAAAGTAATCCAGAAGTTAAAGCCATTCAAATTGAATTAGATGATATTTCTGTTGAAAGAGTTTCAGAAAGAACAGCTACAATCAAAATTGCATTTAAAGTATCTAATCCTAATCCACGTGCCGTAATTGTCCAAACTATGGATTATCAATTATTTGAGACAAATTACTCTGACGATGAACAAATTACTGGTGGTGAAATTGGTAGTAGACCTACGGGAATGGTCGAATTTGGATCAAATTACTATACTCTTCTTGGTGAAAATTCAATCATTCTAAAGGAAACTATTACACTGAAAGGTTCTGAAAATACTTCTGAATTATGGGCAGTTCTTCGAGATGATAATCAATCTTGGAGAGTTTCCGGCACTGTCTTTTACAATCTAAGTTCAATGACTAGTGGTCAAGAAAATACACTTAATTTTGAATTCACAAAATAAACTTGATAGTATCATAATTTAAAGAAATTATGATAGTATGTTTTTAGAGGAAAAATATTCGCAAAGTTATAAAAGTCCGTTTCATTGTTTTTTATCAAATGGCAGAAGCAGGTATAGCCGCATTTGGCGCAGCAGCAGGAGTCGCAATTGCACTCGCAGTAGTGTGTTTCGCTCTTCGTGGTAAAGGACATCCAGAACCACTCGATTAACAAAGGATTTTTTCCTTTACAATATTTTTCTAATTTTTCACTAATCTTTGTTGCCAAATCCTAACATTTCTGCTAGGTCTAATTGTTTGGTATTTTTCTTTTTCATGAAACATCTTTCATAATATTGACATTCAGAGCACTCAGTTGATGGCTCTAAAATAGGAGTTTTTTGTTCTTTCAGAAGATCATTTAGAACTCGAACTCTTCGGATTACTTCCTCAAACATTTTTTTATTTCGTGAAATTGAAAATGAAGTTTCTTTCCTATCTCCAGTTAGATACACGATCATTCCATCTTGTTTGTCATAAATCCACATACACGCATTAAGATAAAGAACATCATTTGCTATTGGATTTTCTAACTCATTTGTTGCTCCTCTAAATAAAAAGATAGAATCATCAATAAGCATGTCAACTTGGCCCTTTAGTTTGATTTCATCAATTGGAAATTCTTTTGCCTCACTACCATATTGTAATTTTCTAAGTAATCCTGAAAGTAGTTCATTGAATCCTTTTCTTTGAACTTCTTGAGGATCAATTCTATCATAATATGAGCGTCTTAAACACTGTACAACTTCATGTAGATGAATTGTCTGAATATTTGCTGAATCAATATCAATTTCTAATTCTTTTCCGATAGAATTTAGTGCATTCTCGACAATACTTCTAAAATCTCTATCTCCCATCATAATACATTATTCTCCTTTTTGGTTTCTTATACTTAGCTCATAAGTTTGATTATTCCTTTTGAAATCTTTCCTGAGAAGGCAAGAATAACAAAATGAAGGCCAAAACCAATGATTGCCCCAATGAAAAGTTCACCTGTAAGAAAATAAATTCCTAGGAATACTGTTAATGGAGGTAATGTAAAAATCAAGGCTAAAAATGAGCTTACCCAGATAAATTTGATTAATGCTTCTTCAGAAATTTCAGTTTTTTTCTTTGGAAAATTAAACATTTCAAAAACACTATTCTTCTAGGATTAACTTTGACATTGTAGTTTCAGTCGGAATCTTTTGCTCAACAGCAAAAGCAATTGCTGCCAAATTTCTAATCTCAAATGATGTTAATTTTGTAATTCCAACAATTGTTGCAAAGCTAAACATCTTTGTGAATGATCTAATTGATGTACTGTATATTGCCAACTCAAATGCTCTTTCAAATTCAGCAATTGCATCTAACTCATTTTCAACCTGTGGAACTAAATCTTTGTATTTTGTACTTGATAATTCATTAAATGCATCTCTAACTGTAGCTCCTGCAATCATTCTTCCAAGTAATTCTTTATCTGGTAGATTGGTATTAATTATCAAATCTTGAATTTGTTCTTCTTGTAATCCCCAGAATTTCCCTCTTATTACACTTAGAATATTGTAAAAGTCAATATCCATTGAAACAATTTTTGTTGCTTCTTTATCTGAATACTTTCTCATTGCACTGGCTAGATGTTGAAATAATATCTTATCAAAATATGTATCAAAGATTTGTAGATTTTTCTTTTCATTGTATAATGTAGCAGCCTTTACAATCTCATCTGCAAATTCAACTGAATTCAAACTTGCAACTGCCTCTTCAAAATCTTTTGCAACTAGTGCTTTAACTATAATGTCTCTTTGTTTGATTAATTCTTCTGCATGAAGATTAACATGAGATTCAATTTCTTCTTGAGATTTTCCTAAGATTTTTCCTTTTAAAATTAATTTTAGATTTGACACAATAAATTTCATATAGTATGCGTCAAGTACTTCAGAATTTCCTGATGTTTTTGCAATTGAATAATGTATATCTGCCAATTTACTTCTAAGGGCTGATTCGATATTTTGTGAAGAATATGGTTTTTGAACATCTGCTACTGCCTCTGCATATACAGTATTCTTGATTCTAGTGATTAATTCTTCCAAATCTCTAGATTCGGCAAGTGTTTGAAAATCAGATCTTGTTAGTAATTTTCCTCGTTTACTGTATGCTTTTACTGAGGCATAGACATTCTTAGAACCGCCCATTTCGATCAATCTCCTTTGGTAACTGATTTTAATGTTTGGCGATCTATGCCTAAGTACAAATTCTATGTAATTTTATCTAAAAATACTACGGCTTTATCTTTTTCTTGTTTTGATAGTTTTACAAAGGCCGAAAGAATCTCTTTCTGAATTATTAAGGATTCATCCGAAAATCCTTTCAATTTTGAGAGATCAAAAGGCAATAACTCATTAATTTTATTTTCACAAAACGCCTTGACATATTTTTGGAAAATTGAATATGTGAAAGTAGGACTTGTCTTTACTAGACTAGATAGAATTTTCTCAAATTCTTTCTCTTCTGGTTCGGACTTTGAGAAAAATTCAACCAATAGATTTTCTCTATTTTTACATTCATTGATAGATAATGCCACCAGAATTCCTTTTTTTGTCAAATGATAATATGGAATTCCTATTTCTTGAAGTGCTTTTGGTCCTCTTTTCAAGGGTAATCTACCATCCTCTTCAGCGATTCCTAACGGAAGCAAAATCTCATCTAGATCTCGAAATATTCCTGAATAGATATTCTTCCATACAATATCTGTTTTTTTTGCAATTCTTTGAGATATTCCTGTCCTTGTTCTTTCTGCAGGATTTGCATTACTTCCAAGTATAGAAATGATCGCTCTCTGTCTATTTGCTTCTCCAGTAAGATCATCGCCTTTTGTCTTGAATGTATCAAAAATCGCTAATTTTGTCTTAGACTTGACTTTCATTTACTCACCTTTATCATAATATTCATTTTCTATGTTACTATTATAATATACTAAAATATAATTACTTACTTTTTTGTATGCTTTCTAGTCTTCAACGCTTAAATAATTTTCAATTTCGATTAATTTAATGAATTCTAGGAACTACAAGTATGCTCTATTACTTGTAGCCGCAGTATCTATCACAGCAATCGGTGCTATGTCTCAGGCATATGCACAAAGTGTTGATGATGGTATGGACGGATATGTAAAGGGAACCAGTGGAATTTACACTGGTAACCCTAACGAATGTTGGTATGAAGAAGATGGCGGCATGCTACCTTGTAAAATTGATACAGGTGATACAGCATGGATGCTTACAGCAACATCTTTAGTACTTTTCATGTCCCCAGGTGTCGGTTTCTTTTATGGCGGATTAGCCAGATCAAAGAACATCGTCAATGTACTTGGTATGACCTTAATTGTAATGGGTCTAATGTCAGTACAATGGGTTCTATGGGGATACTCACTAGCATTTGGTGGAATTGATTCAGATGCAAACATGTTCATGGGAAATCTCGATTATGTCGGATTTAACATGGTTTCACCATACGCACCATTAGGCGAAGCAGGTCCATGTGCAGACACATGGTCAGCAGCTTACCAGATGAATGCTATGGTTGAAGGAGATGTTTGTAGTCAAGGTTGGCCTGGTACAGTACCTCACCAACTATTTGCAATGTTCCAAGCAACATTTGCAATTATCACACCAGTTCTAATTATTGGTGGATTAATTGACAGAATCAAATTCAGCGCATTAATCATATTCGTTCTCTTATGGGGAACCTTCGTTTATGATCCAATAGCACATTGGGTCTGGGGAGGCGGATACATAGGAGGAGGGGCAATTGACCTCGATCCAGACTTATCGCCATCATATGCATTAGACTTTGCAGGTGGTACTGTAGTACACATTTCTTCAGGATTTGCTGCATTGGCAGGAGCTTTAGTCCTTGGCAGAAGACTTGGATATGGCAAAGTGCCAATGGAACCACACAATATCCCAATGGTAGTTCTGGGAGCAGGAATACTCTGGTTTGGATGGTTTGGTTTCAACGCAGGAAGTGAAGTTATGGTAGACGGCATTACCGTCAGCGCATGGACTGTTACAAATACAGCAACTGGTATGGCTGCAATCACTTGGGTGCTCATGTCTTGGGCACATACAGGAAAACCAAGTGTTGTTGGAGCTGCGTCAGGAGCAGTAGCAGGATTGGTAGCAATCACACCCGCTTCAGGTTGGGTAGGTCCAATGGCTGCGATTATAATCGGTATTGCAGCTGGTACAATTTGTTATGCAGCAATAGCATTCAAGAGTGCACGCAAATGGGACGACGCATTAGATGTATGGGGAGTACACGGAATGGGTGGTCTTACAGGTGCAATTTTGACTGGTACATTAGCTAGTCCACATATCTGGGATACCGGAGACGGTATCGGAGCATGGACTGGTACTGCAGAAGGAATGGAACAGCAAGCAATCAGCATCATCGGTGCTGCAATATCAGTAGGCTATGCCTTTGGTGTTACCCTTGTAATCCTCAAAGTAATGGATGCCGTATGGCCGGGCGGAATCAGAGTCACTCCTAAAGAAGAGGAGATTGGTCTTGATTTGGCACAGCATGGCGAAAGAGCATACGTTAACGAATAGAAAAAAAACCCTTTTTTTCTCTTTTTATTTTAATCCAAATCCATTTAGTCCTGATCATTTTATTCAAACTATGTTAATCTCAACAACTAAATTTAATTCAATTCTAACTGATCCTAATGTTATCATAGCTGATACACGTTCTTTCAAAGAATATTCTGAAGGACATATTCTAGGAGCTGTTCATTTGGATTTATTTGCATTTCATTGGATTGACACTACAGAAAAAGGAATCGAGAATTTCAACAATCAAACTCAAAATCTCCTTTCATTTCTTGGAGTAACACCTGAGAAAAAAGTTATCTTTTATGATTCCGTTTCTGGAATGCTCGCAGCTAGAGGTGTTTGGATGTTGATGTATTTTTCACATGAAAATGTTTCAATGCTTGATGGAGGAATAACAAAATGGAAAAAAGAAAATCTTCCACTGGAGACAAAACCAAACGGTTTCAAGCCATCTAACTTTTCAGGAAAAATTAATCAAAGTATTATCTCAGGATTTGAATACATTAGAGATAATTTAGATAATTTGAAAATTCTTGATGTTCGTTCTAGTGGGGAATATGATGGAAGTACAATTCGGGCAGCACAATCTGGCCATATTCCAAATTCTATCAATATTGATTGGAATCAAAACATCACAAAAGATGGCACTTTCAAAAATGATGATGAACTATCTCAAATGTATGACATTCCAAAAAATACTGAAATTGTCACTTATTGTCAAGGGGCATATCGTGCTGCCAACACCTTTTTGGTATTGAAAAAATTGGGATTTCAAAATGTTCGGGTATATCTTGGGTCATGGGGTGAATGGGGAAATAAACTGGAACTTGCTGTGGAAAAATAAAATCTTAAACTGATTTTGATTTTTTATGCATGCCCCATTTTTGAGCAAATTCTTCTGCAGTAATTGCAATTCTGGATTTACATTTTAGACATCGACGCATTTTAGTATGTTTAGAATATCTCCAAACATGGGCTTCGCTTATTTTATTACAATTCATACTATTGCCAATTTTACTACTATTCTGTATAAATGATGTTAATTTTTTTTCGTATTTAGTACAAAATCCCAATCTATGCAGATAATGAATTCAAAAAATAGTATTTACTATGACTGATTCAGAATGTGAGCATTATTGGACTCCTAATGGTTCTTATTTTTGCGTTCATTGTGGCACAGATATTCAAAAAAACTAGCAGTCTTAGGATATACAGTGAAAAAAATCTTCTATGTGATAATTCCAATTCTTGCATTTTCAATAATATTTGTAAATGCCTTTTATGGTCATTTGATTTTTACATCAGAAACTCAAGAGATTGTAAACAAGTATTCAGTTTATGTTCATTTATTATCTGAATGGCAAAGTGATTCAAAAAATATTATTTTTGATGTAACAAATTCTTGGTACAAATCAGATAAAATTAATAATGTAAACCATGTATTTGATGCAGAATTTAAAGAATATAATAAAAATCAACTCCAAGAAATTAATGGAAAATCATATGTAGAATTAAAACATGAATTTAGTAATTGTCAAGAAGAATGGCAACCAATGCTATATCGGAAAGCAATAGATGCTGTTAGACATAAAATAGAATATGTCCAAGGACAACAATTAAGCACAGATCCTGATGTTTCTGTTTATCCAAACATTGAAAATCAAAATTATGATAATTTAGAACAACAATCAAAAATTAAAAATGGATTTACACAATTTTTCCCTATTTGTACATCAAAGGATGTCACATCATATGATTATAGTGTAAAAACTGATAACAATGATTTGGGTTTTGATGTATATTTTATATCCTCATCTATAGAACGAGAACAATTTGGAAATTCTGAGTTTGACTTTTACACAGAATTAGGCTGCTATGGACAAAACAAACAAAGCTATAGTGGCACTTGTGAGAATATCAAAAATGTTGGTGGATTATTGGTAATATTTCCTGATGATCTAAAACCATGGACTACAAAAGTTACAGTAAATCTTTATGAACATAATTAATTTATTCTAAATTTTATTTTTTATTCCAAATGAATTGATTGTATATCAATTCTGGTTTAATTTGTCTAAATCCTATGGCACCGCCTGCATACCATTTTGTAAAGAATTCATACAAGTGCAATCTGAGAGATTGAATATAGACAATTAATCCTTCAATCATCATAATTCCCAAATTACCGCCAATAATCATTGCCATTGCAGCACCTGATTCAGCCCCACCTAATGATTCAAATGCATTGTTTACTGTAATTAACAAAGCCGCATGTACTAGTAGCATAATCCCAAGTCGTGCATAACTGATTGTATGAGCTAAACTCTCTACTGTTTTCCCTAAGAGAATTTCCATGATGACACTTGCAGGGTCTGCTCCATCTTCTGGATGTTTCTTTGCATGCATAACGCCACCAACCATCATAATGACCATAGATGCAATTACAATGATAACTGCAATTCTTGTAATAATCCAAACTTCTGCCCATTCACCTAGGAACATTGTTACCCAAGGAACAGCTTCTGTGTGAACTTTAGAATACATGTTCATGACGTCATATTGTGAACCAATTGCACACATCATAATGACTACAATTCCTCCATAGAGTGTAATGTTTGGAATTGCTTCAGTAAATGCCATCATTTTGTGTCCTTCTTTTAGTAATCTCATTACACGTAGACTCATTGCCCAAACCAAATGTACAATTCCAATAAATAATGAAACTTTGAGAATGTTAATCACTTGATCAAATGTTAATTCAGCAACACTGAGAATTCCAACAATCCAGCTTACAGGATACAGTATTCCGCCTTCCTCTAATAGTCCTTGAAATGGCCATATACTATCAAGATGGAAACCAAACATTTCTCCTGAACCAACTCCTGCAATAGCTGCAGATGCACCAGAGATTGCAATTAGCATTCCCCATTTAGATAATACTCCTTGTCCCTTAAACTTGAACAATAATCCAAGTGCCATGAGTAATAATCCATGACCCATATCTGCAAACATCAGTCCGTAGAATATTGGCCACATTAAAGCAATCATTGGAGTTGGGTCTGGTTCTCCTTTCTTTGGAATTCCTTGACTTTTTGTAATTACTTCAAAAGTTCTAACAAATCGTTTATTGTCAAATAAGGTAGGCATCTCTTCTTTTAGTTTAGGATCAGTAATATCCTCAACAACTGACATCCACTGTTTTGTTGAATCTGTAAATTTTACCTCCATTTTTTTTGGAATGAATCCTTGAATTACTGCAAAGTTTTTTGTTCCACCTGGTTTTCTCAAAGTCTCAAGTACATCTTTTGCAACAAAGGCTTTTTCATGAAGGACTAGAATGTCTCGTCTTATTTTCTTTGTAATTCCTGATAATTCTTTTTTAATTGATGTCTGTTTTACTGCTAATTCTTTAATTTTTGATTCTGCAAGTTCATAGGCTTCATTAGGAATTTGAGGAAAACCTTCTGGAATTTTAAATATGTTAGAATTAAAACTACGTAAAATTTTGAGAACTTTTTCTGAATCTTTAGTATCAGAAATAACTAAAATTGCAGATTTTTCTTTACTTTCTAAATCATATTTGTAAATTGTAATATCTTCAAGTGAACGACTAATTTCATCAAAATCAGCAGAATTAATCACAAAGAGATTTGTAAAAAAATGTCTCATCAAACCAAAACCAGAAAGATCCATTTTCATCTTTCTAATAACTTTCAAAGTATCTTTGAGTGATTCATACTCCTCAATGGATCTTCTTGTACTTGCTAGATTTTCTAATAATTCTACAGGTCTATCAATGATAGATGGAGCCTCTTTGCTTAATTGTTCCACCATGTCTTCAATTTCATTAATTTCATAGTCTTTTTTCTTGATTACAGTTCCTTTGAATAACACCTCCATGATTCCTACAGTTAGAGGAATCCCCATATTTTTGACCACATCATCAATTGATTGAAAAGTTTGTTGTGCTTTTAGTAACAGATCATCGATTTCAGGTGTTACTAAATCGCCAGGAGAATCGATTTTATGATACCATTCAAACTCAGTTAATCTTGAAATTGCTTTTGGAGACTCACTTCTTGGTAAAATCACTGTTCCAAGTTTTAGATCGGCTGTTCCCAAGACAAATTTTGGGTACTTTCATTGTGTTTAATATCTTTCTGATTTCTTTCCCAAACATTAAAATCCATTATGGCTTGATGGCACCCATTGGCATCTAATTCTGCATTAGAAAGTACGATTGATAAAATTCTAAAAAACACTGAAAAGGATATTCTTACAAATATTAAATCTGGATTGGGTGAATCACAGCAAAAACTTGATGATGCTATTCCTAAATTAGAAAGTGAATATGATAAAATTATTTC
>JABMOR010000096.1 GCA_013203245.1 Candidatus Nitrosopumilus sp. | reverse complement strand
GGCATTGTTTTTCACCCAAGCTGGAACACCGTCAGATGTTTCAGAAGATATGGTTGTTGGAGGGACATTTATGATTCCATCATTTATCAAAAATTCTATACCTGAAATAAATTCAGATTCACTGATAGTTCCATCAGCCCACCATCCGGCATTGTTTTTCACCCAAGCTGGAACATCGGCATAAGCAGACGATACAGATGAGGTCGCTACTAAAAGTAGAACAATTGTCGAAATTGCAGTTATTGTTGTTTTCATATCGATTTTTTTCAGTCATTATATTTAACCTAGTGTTAATACCACAATCTAGTGGTAATTACTCAACCAGGGTAAAACATAGTGGTAAACTGTAAAAATCAAATTTCTGATTATATACAAACTAGAAAGTACTTCAAAAGTGAATAAAACCCAAGAAAATATCAACGATTCTGAACAAAAACTAACTGAAAAAGACATCATAGATTATGTTATTGACCGTTTCACAGAGGTAAAAAAATCAAATAAAATCAAAGATCTAGTTTCATTTCAAGCTATGAATAAACATATGATTATGGCCCATAATCAAAATGAATTAAAAATTCTAGGAAATATTGTTGCAAGTAATAAAAAAATTAAATTCTCAGAAATATTGGAAGAGTATGAAAAGCATCTAAAAATAGCCTTAGGAACTGAAGTAACTACTAAAACACACAGTAATGTAATATTACACATATTTGGATTTTTTTCAAAGAATTTCAGTCAGCAAGAGAAGGAAATATTTTTTGGATTGTTGACAAATTTTAAAGATGGAAAAATATCAATTGGAGAAGTTCTTAGTGAAATTAATCCTGTAATATATCGATTTAACAACACATACCTTGCAAGTCAGACATATTTTTTACTATACTCAAATCAGCAACCAGGGAATCTGTTTAAATTACTATCAAAGTAATTGTTTTGAAACTTTGTAATTAGAATATCTGCAATACTAATACACAAAAAGAATTCATCTGTGATTGAAGTATAGATTATTTTTGAGATTTGATGAAATCGACAATGGATAATATTTTACCCATATCTGCAAGACGACCATAACTTTTCTTTCCACCTGTTGTTGATTTTTTTAGTGCCTCATTATTTACACTACAAAACAATAGTCTGCCATTTCCTAAAGGAACAGTGATTCTTTTGATTTTCTCATAAGATGCAATTGAATATAATCCCGAACCAATATTGTTCTTAACTCCGGCATTTTCTTTCCAAGCATCCAGGGCTCTCAAAATAGTTTGTTTAGTCTCATTAATTGGAACAATATTTTTTAATCCTGTTCTTTGACTGTTCCACAATATTTCTCCATTTTCATCAGTAACGGCTGCAAATCTAACGCTATCATCAAATTCCATAATCAGATCAAGTAGTTTTTCGTATTTATCCACAAATTAAATGAGTTATTTCTGTTAATAAATATTCTAAATTATTATCATAGTGTTAAAATCAATACAAAATTATTTTGTGGATGAGTTAGAAATATTAAAATTCTAAATTTCTATTCAAATGTATTTACGAAATCGACAATGGATAATATTTTCCCCATTTCTACCATCCTTCCATAATTTTTGTTTTTTGTATTTTTCATAGGTGTGTTATCTATACTCATAAACAATAGATGGAACGCATCGATTGGAAGTGTAACTCTTTTGATTTTCTCAAAAGATGTGATGTGGTATAGTGGCGCTCCAAGGGCTGTACGGTCTGCGGCCTTACATCTGTCAACCCAGTCATCGGATTCTCGCTTTAGTGCTTTTTTAGTTTCAGCAATTGGAACTTGAAGTTTTGCGTCAGATCTTTTAGAATTCCATAATATGTCTCCAGAAGTATTACTAATCACTGCAAGTCTGATTGACTCATCATAATCCATTAGCATATTGAGAACTTTTTCATATCGACCCATGGATAGGATATAATTTTAGAGAATAAAAACAATTTGTTAAAATCTCAATTCATCACAAGAAGGATTAACTTATAT
>JABMOR010000095.1 GCA_013203245.1 Candidatus Nitrosopumilus sp. | reverse complement strand
TCCTTTGGCTATCTTGGTTTGGCAAAATGTGCACTCACTCATACATCCACTTGCAATCTCTACAATTCCTACGGCAGGGTTTAGCCTGACTTTGGGCAGTCCGACTTTTGACAAATCCGTATCCTCCAAAGCGATTTGCTTTTTTCCAGCCAATGCCGAATCTATAATTTGAAGAGTCTTTCCTAACGAGTTGGGTCCCATCAGACTGGCGTTTCCTGAGAATTTCTCGACATTCTCTTTTTCGGCCTTTGGGAGACACCCTGCAACAATGAGTGGTTTTGATTTTAATGAGTTTATTCTATACATCATCTTGTTTGCAGTTGAATCTTTGACTGAACATGTGACTACGATGTTTAGATCTGATTCTGAAGAATTATCTGTTAATGTATGTCCTCCATTTTGAATCAATCCTGAAATCATTTCTGAATCTGCAAAACTTGCAGAACATCCGTAAGCTTCTACAAAAATCTTTGCCATGATCTATCCGAAAAGAGAATCAATCTCTTTGTTACTCATTAGTTTCTTTGACACAACAAGTTCTCTGATAGTTTTTCCAGTTTTCAATGATTCTTTGAAAAGTTCTGCAGATTTTAGGTATCCAATTTTTGGAGTTAACAATGTGACAATTACGGGACTATTTTCAATGTCTTCACGCAATTTGTCTTTATTTGCTGTTAGCCCATCAATTAAATTTGCAGAAAATATTGGAAGGAAATTTTTGAGCATATCTGTTGATTCTAACATACACTTTAGCATTCCAGGAAGCATAACGTTTAGCTCAAACTGTCCACCTTGAGCTGCACAAGAAACTGATGTATCATTTCCAATGATGTTAAAACAAATCATATTCATGCATTCAGATAAAGATGGGTTTACTTTTCCAGGCATAATAGATGAGCCTGCATGCACTGCAGGAATTCCTAATTCTGCTAATCCTGCAATTGGGCCTGATGCCATTAGTCTAATGTCGTTTGCAATCTTTCCAATTTCTATTGCCAAGTTTCGTAAAGTACTTGACAAATTTGCAACTGCAAATTTACTTTGTAAAGCATGTTGCATGTCTTTTTCTGGTGTTAGTGATAATTTTGCAATTTTTCCAAGTTCTGATATTGCAATTTTTCTGTAACCTTTTGGTGTGTTTGCGCCAGACCCTACTGCCGTTCCGCCAAGTGCCACATTTTGTAATTCTTTTTGTGCAGATATGATTTCATTTCTTGCTTTGGTTATTGATGTAACATATGCTGCAAATTCACTACCCAATGTCACTGGCAACGCATCCATTAGATGGGTTCTTCCAATTTTTTTAAATGTTGAAAATTGTTTTGCTTTTTTAGATAATGATTTAATTAAAATATCGATGGCTGGAATTGTCTCTTTAAGATTCATCAAAATTGCAACATGCATTGCAGTGGGATATGTGTCGTTGCTTGATTGTGACATGTTGACATGGTCGTTTGGATGAAGGAATTCATACTGTCCTTTTTTCTTGTGCAATACTTCTAATGCCACATTTGAAATTACTTCATTAGAATTCATGTTAAATGCAGTACCTGCACCAGAATTTATCATATCTACTACAAATTGGTCAACATATTTTCCAGCTAAAATTTTATCACATGCTGAAACAATGGCTTTTCCACGTTTTGTGTCAATTGCTTTAGTTTTCATGTTTGCAACTGCTGCAGATCGTTTTATCATCACAAATGACTTGATCAAATTCCCATGGCTTTTGTTACCTGTTACATGATATTGCTTGATTGCTCTTCCAGTGAATGCTCCATAATATGCGTCAGCTGGTATTTTGACTTTTCCAAGTGAATCTTCATCCATTCTAAACTTCATGTTGACTTTACTGAATTTTTCCTATTATTCATTCTTTTTTAGGTATCTTCATAATTTCACTTTGACCAATAATGGGAATTATTATATAGGAATCGGCAACCCGTTGCATTATGAATAAGCGTATTAGTATGCTCTTTACTATTGCAGCAGTAGCTGTAATGGGGGCAACCTTATTCGGAAGCACATACACACAAACCCAAATTAGTGGACAAGCCCTTGACATGTCTCAAATGGACGTCAATGTCATGGATGAAATCCGTAATATGGGCGGTTTACAGCTAGTAATGCCTCAAGCATTCGCAGAAACTGATTGTGGTGCACTTGCAGATACTGGACGCAACGTAGTTGAGTTCAATCTAACTGGTGAAAGTCTCGAACTTCCAATTATGGGAGGAAAAACTTACAACGCCATGACCTTTAGTGGACAAGTCCCAGGACCAACACTAAGAGTTACACAAGGTGACGTTGTACAAATGACACTTTCAATTCCAGCCGATGAAGTTACTGGTCACGGTAACGACATGCACGCATCACAAATATCAGCTTTGAGCTTTGATTCAGTTAACCCTGGAGAGACAAGCCAATACTGTTACATCGCTGAATCCGCAGGTGTTTTCAAATACCACTGTTCTGGTGTTCACTTAATTGGAATGGACCAACACGTATTTTCCGGCATGTATGGAATTGCAATTGTTGATCCAGCCAACGGATACAAGAAATTAATGGTAGAGAAAACAAGTGGAAGCGGTGAATTAGATAGACAGTTCTACGATGCAGACGCATTAGAGTTCCAACTACAGTTCAACCAATTGTATCTTAACGAAGATGGCAATTATGATGCAGGAGCAATGTTCAAGCATCAAAACTCTGCTACAGTCGTTAACGGTATCCAATTTGGATATGTTCCAAACATGTTACACAACATCCTTCTAAAGGGTGATGCAAACAAAAACATCTTTGTAGCACAACCATGGAATGGTCTTGAACTAGAAAATATGCAATCACAACTCTTGTATGTTGAAAATGATCAACATGTAAGATTATTTGTTGAAAACCATGGTAACGAACCAGTATTTTTCCACATTGTTGGAGAAATCTTGGACAGAGTTACACAAGGCAACAGAGTTCAATCAGCAGCAACTGAAACATGGTTGCTTGGTGGTTCACAGAACATGATTGTAGATGTAGTATTTGACGAACCAGGTGCATACGCACTAGTAAACCATGACTATGCAGCAATTTACACTGGCGGTATTGGTCTATTCGTTGCAGGTGATCCATTTGGATTAAACCCAAGATTGATTGATGCAGGTATCTTAACTGATGCTGTTCCTTCATATGCATACGCATTAGGTAACCCAAGTGATGCTGTCCCACCAATGGGCAAAAATAGCATTGCACATCCAGCAGTAAACATTCATGGTCTATACAGTGATGATGTCGTTTCTGAAAAGAAAAATGCAGGTATGATTCCTTTATGGGAAGTAATACCAACATTACCACCAGTACCATAGATCGGTACTAACTTCAATCTTTTTCTTATTTTTTATTCTTTGACTCATAATGATTATATTCGGTGAATAGAGGAAATGATTCATGAGTTTTGAAGATTCTGTATTAATTTGTGATGTAGTCGATCCTATACTGAATAAAATTTTGATAGATAATGGACTAAAGGTTTCATATGAACCTGAAATCACTCCTGAACAAATCTTGGAGAAAATTTCCACTTTTAATATTGTAATTGTTAGAAGCAGAACTACAATTACAAAAGAAATGATAGAGAAAGCTGACAATTGTAAAATAATTGCGAGAGTTGGGGTTGGTTTGGATAATGTTGATCAAGAAGCAGCCAAAGCAAAAGACATTCGTGTAATTAATGCAGTTGAAGGAGCAATGAATGCAGTTGCAGAATTAGTTTTAGGTTTAATGCTGTCTCTTGCAAGGCAAACTGGAAAGGGTGATAGAGCAATAAGAAATGGGCAATGGCTCAAAAAAGAACTAAAGGGGACAGAACTTCGAGGAAAATATTTAGGAATTATTGGTTTAGGTAATATTGGAAAAAGATTGGGACGACTTGCACGAGCATTAAACATGAATATTATTGGATATGATGTAGTTCCAATTGATGAAGAATTTGCAAAAGAAGTTGGATTAATGAAAGCCGACTTGAACACACTTTTACAAAGTTCTGATTTTATTTCTATCCACGTTCCACTTTTAGATTCTACATACCATCTTTTAGATGCAGAAAAAATGTCTACTATGAAAAAGACTGCAAAAATTATCAATACTTCAAGAGGTGGTGTTGTTGATGAAGATGCTCTTTACAATGCACTCAAAAATGGTACATTAGGTGGTGCTGCGTTAGATGTGTTTGAAAAAGAACCTGCTATTGGAACAAAACTTGCAGAACTAGATAATGTCATTTTAACACCTCACATTGGTGCTCAAACAAGCGAGGCTCAATCATTGGCTGCAAACGTGATTGCTGAAAAGATAATTCAAATCCTCCGTGGCGTCATCTAGTATAATTTCTCCGTGAATCTTAAAAATAAGTAAAAAAGCTTGACTTTTACGTGATTAATTGTCGTCTCTTTGTTTTTAACGTCTATTCTAAGGTTACAATATGTTAATGAATAATTACACTGTAAAGGAATTATATTCTGAAAAACACACGCATTTGCCCAGTATTAATTCTCTATTGATAATCTCGTTAGGTCTGATTTTCTTTACCATGGTTTCATTTGCACTTGTTTATGCTGAAACAATTCCTGTTGATGTTGAGGGTACTTCCTTTAATGTTGAATATACTGTTGATCAAGTTGTCATTAATAATGTGATTACAGAATTTGAACCAAGTAATGATTATGCTGGATTAATAATCGGTGTTGATGTATCTGGAAATCCTGGAAATTTAGAATTAACTCTTGATAGATCTTTTATGGATTTTATTTTTGATGGTATGGATGATGATTATTTTGTTTTAGTTGATGGCATTGAACCCAATTTCACTGAAACTAAAAACACTCAAAGTAGAACTTTGAATATTGAAATTCCTTTTGGAAGTGAAGATATAGAAATTATTGGCACTGTTTTTGGAAATTCAGAAATTCCATCTGAAGACGCACCAGAACCGGAAATATTGGTCTGCAGCGTACTCTGTATAGACGGATTAATACAAAATCCAGACGGCTCATGCGAATGCGTTCCAAAGCCGGTTGTAGACACACCAGTTGTAGACACACCAGTAGTGGATACACCAAAAACACAATGTGGTCCTGGGACTGTTCTCAAAAACGGGGCTTGTGTATTAGATGAAAGATGTGGTCCTGGAACTGTCCTCAAAGATGGAGCATGTGTAATTGATCCAATTCAATCATCAGGATCTACAAGTAAAGGTATGGGTACTGAATTTGTTATGGGGATGATTATTGCAATTGTAATTGCCGGAGCTATTTTAGTTATTATTGCATTGATTGCTATCTTTGGAAATCAATTCAGTAAGTGGACAAAGTAGTACGTCTAAAAATTAATTACAAGACAAATCTTCTGCATTCATAATTTTATCAAGTTCAAATCCTGAAATCTGAGTTGTTGTAGAGTATGGAATAATTCCTAGAATAGGTGTATCTACATCAATTACGATGATGAATTGATTAGGATCAAGTCTGATGTTGCCTCCATTAAACATAAAATCAAATGTCATGAAAATATGTTGAGCTTCTGGCATTTCTTCACTTGTAAAAATTGTGTCTTTTACTACTGATGAATACGGATCAATTGTTAATGGTTGTACTGTAGATGAACCTAGATGTTTTGATTGGTAAAATGTAGATATTTCAAATTTTTGAAAAGTTATCCAAAATGGCATTATATTACAAAATTCTATTTCTCCTTGGTTTAGCATTGCAAAGAAATTAAATTCCCCTGGACTATCCCATCTGTATTCTAATTGATGTACTCCTATGATGCTTAATCCTGAATATGCAATTGGGGTTATAATTACAATTATTGCTATTATTGTGATGATTGAATGTTTGTTCATATTTCGTTTTCTATTCCCACATGTGAAGAAATAATTTTTTCATCGATAAGATAATTTGTCATTTGAGCAAAGTCATTATCTGAAACCATTCCTTGAACCCACCAATATGCTACATTTTTTACCCAATCTGGAATATCTATTTCAAGAATATTCTCATCGTTAATTTCAAAAGGTATCTCAATTAATTTTGGATCTATATATTTTTGAAACGCATCAATTAGATATCCATCTGGCATTTTTTCATTGAGCCATTCTATCAAAAATTGTTTTATCACTTCTGGAATGCAAATATTTTCTGAATCAACTAAATTAAATTCTGCTGTATATTCTGAACCAGAATATTCAACATCTAGGAAATATTTTCCTAGTGGAAATATTTCTGCTTCAAATGGAATTAATGATGGGACTGGATTTTCTAATTCTTTTATTGCTATTGGTATTGCACTGCTGCCTTTGCCTGTTTCATCCCTGATGTGAATTATTGCAGGATCTCCTGTAATTTCAGAAACTTTAATGGTATAGAATAATTTTTCACAATACTGATATGTTGTTTTTTCCATAATTATTGAAACTGCTGGTTCTGCATGAACTTGTGGCAAAAATGCTGAAATCACAATTATGAAAATTATTGCTAATGATGATGTTTTTGCTTTCATCTTTTTTTAAAACTCTCACTCTTCAATAAAAATCTCAAAGTAATACTGAGAAATCTTTTTTAATAACTTGAGGCCAGTTTATTTATCGAGTTTTCTGCGGAAGCAAACTCTTTGGGTGCGTGGCTTGTGATGCCCCACTCGAGAGAATTTTTACTGATTAGCGTTGCTTGGGTGTGATTTTTGATTTACAGTTAGAAAGTTGCTGATTTGACCTTTTTTTCATTTTAGAATTTTGAACTAAAAGTCCCTTTAAATTCCAAATTCTCTTAAAAAAGAGATTAGTGTCGATTACAAATAATACAATTCTTTATATTCTTAATTTCTCACTACTATGTATGAATAAATTTCTAATTCCTGTTATTACGAGTATTTTGATTTTAGGCACATTGGGACTATCCCAAGATGCATTTGCAGATACGATTGATATTTCTAGCTGGGTTGCAAATGATCCTGATGATGGAGATGCCACTTATTCTGATGGAGATACATTAACTCTTACATTTAGTGCGAACACAAACGCTACAAATGGTGGTACTATGACTCATGCTGAAGTCATAGCCAATTTTACATTTGCAACTCCAAATATTGCAACTGGTGCTACTTTTTCAGGATTATGGACTAGTTTATCTACATTACAAATTACTGCTGATACAGCTGGTACTGCCCCAACTATTGGTGGGACCAACTGTTCAAGGTGCTCTTCCTGCTGATGGGAGAATTGGAACCGCATTTGACGGTCAAAATAATGGTTTAGACGGTACTCACGGTTTAACTAATACTCTTAGCTCTTCATTAACTGGTGACTTTGGATTGTTTGTTGCAGCTACTGTCACTTCTAATAGTGGAGGTGGTTGTTCTAATTGTGAAGCCCCAACACTTGGCATTGATAAAAATAATAAACGAATAGTAGATAATGGCTTTACGTATAATGGTAATTCTATAGATGTTGAACGTTACTTTACACCATATCCACTTGTAACTGTTAGTGTAGGAAAACAAAATGTAGCAGAGTTCAAAATTTATGATGATCAAGGTCTAGATAACATATCTCATTTAGAGTTAGCATTTGGTCTTGCTAGTGGTGAATCAATTGGAAAGAGTAAGGCTGTAATTAATTGGGATAGGACATTTGATGGCATTGAAACAATTACTTTAGATGATCCTGAAAATGTTTTAGATAAAATCAAAGTTACTACTTCTGAAGGATACTGTTCCGATGAAATGCAAACAAAGTGTCTCATAGTCAAAGTTACTCATACTTTTAGAGCTCCACTTGATTTCAACATACTTGGAACAAATGTTTGGGATGTCAAACGCAATGCATGGCAAAATTATTACAATCACGGAATTGAAGTAGTCGGAGAATCTCTAAATCCTCCAAAAGAGTATGATGGAATCAACAAAGGACAAATATATCATTTGACTGAAACAAGTAAGACTAGTGCAGTTGATGAGTTTGGCAATTCATGGTCACTAGACTATGGTTTGTGGACTATGGACTATGTAATGCCAGAAAAAATTCAAGATACATCATCAATAATGACTAGAATGCATTCAGACTTTATAGAATACAAAGTAACTCAAGCCAATAACGCTATTGAACAATTACTTGAGTACTGTCCTACATGCATGACATCTTATGCTGATTTTGAAGATTCTACTAGTCTTGAATATTCTGAAAGAATTGACAGAAGAAACAATCTAGAATTACAACAGAATGTGGTTTTTGAATCTGAAAGGGCTCAAATTATTATGAATAATCTTCTTGATTCATACCAATAACAGGTAAAATTTTGATAGACCTCTATTTTGAGTTTAATATTCTAAGTTAACTTAGTTAACCCCGTTAATTTTTGTAAACATGGTTAACCTCGTTGTTTTAATTCTAATTTTCATTAGTCAATTTATGAAAGTGGTTGGAGCAAAACTTGATGATTCTGATTATGAACGATTTGAGACATTTTGTATAGATGAGGGTATTTCCAAGAGTGAAATCCTACGAGGTTTGATAAAACAATATTGTGATGTCTGTGAGGATGATTTGCAATCTGATTCAGATGACAAAAAACCAACAATCACAATAATTGATGAAAACTAATCATACCCTCTTCAAAATATCAAAATTGTAAATTATTAATTCATTTAGCTTTATGTTTGCCTAAACTTTCCCATTTTTTCATAAAATTTACTAATTCATCTCCTCCCCCAAGTGTTTCCAATGCTTCTGATGAGGTAGTAGATGTATTAACAAAATCACGCATTTTTGAAATATATTCTTTATCTGCATGAACATGACCTCTTCCTTCTAGTTGATCTAAGAAGTAATTTTTCATCTTTGAAACCCATACTTCCATTTCTAATGCTCCGATAACATCTTCGTATCTATTCTCAATTTCAGATACTTTTTCTTGTAATTTCTTTTCATAATCGTCTATAATCACTTTGTTTTGTTCTAATTCATATTTCATAGACTTGGATTTATCTAAAGTCAGAATTTTAATTGCTTTTTTGTATTGAAACCACAGATCTTCATTACTTGGTTTGAAATAATATCTGTCCTGTTTTTCATAATGTCCCATCATGTATTCAATAAATTTTGATTGAATGTCCGCATTTGCTAAACAAAGTGTGAAACGTTTTCTAAATGCATGATTCTGTGATTTGCCTTTGGTTGTTTTTCTACCATTATCAACTGTAAGTTTTGCTTGTTTTCTAATATGTCTAATTACATCGCCTGCTGCATCTAAACTTAAAGAATCTACATTGTTTTTTGTAGTAAACAATGGTGAATCTGTGTTTGTATTTATTCTCTGAGATAGATATTTTTTTAAATTATACAGTGCTTCAGGAGTTAAACATGTTCTGTATTCTTCAGTTGTATCTTTGTAAATTGTAACTACTGCTCCTTCTTCAATTTGTTTTACATCTTCTATTGTTAATTCAGGAATTGCCCCAACTCTACAACCTGTTGCAGCTAGAAAGTGGATGAATGCTTTGTTTCTAACACTGGTTGTTGCTGCTAACAATTCTCTAGCATCATCATCTGTGTATGGTAACTGATTAGCCACTGGTCTTTTTGCAGGAAAATATTTTTTAATTTTCAGCCAGTTGAGCAAAATATCATTCATGTCTAAAAATAGTTTAATTGGTGAAGTCATGGTATTGTAAGAGTTGGGGCTAGTTTCCCTGTTCTCTCAATTAGATCTTTTAGGTGAATTACATAGTTGAATACTATATCTTCAATTTGAGATTGCGATAGTTTCACTATGCTGCCATAGTCTTCATTAGCATAATCTAGGAATTTTTTAATGTAAATCTGGTAAGTTTTTCTTGTGGCTTCTACATGAATTGCTTCATAGAATTTCTGGTAAGAAGTAACCATGAGGATAATTGGTGATGAATATAGTTAAAGGGAGCAGAATGACGTTTTTACAGTTATTAAAGGGGATTTTTCTAATCTCGATATGCCTAGTTTACAAGACCAAACGTGGATCAGATTATGGAAAGAGAATTCCCCTGAAATACGTGAGCGTGTAATTAAATGGCGTAAAGAAACCGCAGTCATGCGTATTGACAAGCCAAGTAGAATACAAAGAGCTAGAAGATTAGGTTACAAAGCAAAACAAGGTATCATTGTTGTACGAATGAGAGTTGGTACTGGTGGTATGAGAAAACAAAGACCTACCGGTGGTAGAAGACCAAAACATCTAGGTGTTACTAGAATCAAAGCTGATGATGATATGAAAACTGTTGCAAATAGAAGAGTTATTCAAAGATATCCAAACATGAAATTTTTAGGTTCTTATTTTGTCTATAAAGATGGCAAACATTATTGGTTTGAAGTTATCTTAGCAGACCCAGATCATCCTCGAATTGCTCAAGATAAGGAAATAATGAAAAGAATCCCTAGAACTGCATAAATTGAAAATAATATTTCTAGTAATCGTAGCACTCTTTTTTGTATTTACTCCTGCATATGGTGCATTATCTGATGCAACTGGATTAGTAAATCGGTTAGATGTTCAAACAGGTGGTTATTTCTTTGAGGTAGAATCTGTTTCTAATTTTGACATACTTGATTTTGAATTTGATGAAGATGAGAAAAAACTAACTCTTTACATCACAAGTGGATTGGAGAATAATTTAGGTGAACTAATTATCCCTCATAATCTTTTAGGAGGAAATTTGACGTTTTATCTTAATACTCAAGAATATTTTCCTCAGATAAAAACAAATGATAAAATTTCTTTTGTAACATTAAATTTTACTGGTTCTGGAGATAACAAATTAGATATTTTTGGAACGACTTATCTTTCAGGTTTGACTGAAATAACTCCAAAAGATGTACCTTCACCTAACCTGACTCCTTCAGTTGATTATGGACCACTCTATTTGATAACCCTGCTTTTACTTGTTGGTGGTTTTACATGTGTGATTATTTTTATAATTAAAAAAAGAAAACAAAAAATACTATAATTTTTTATCTGTCATAGTAACCCTGGATAATGCAAAAATTGCTTTTGTAGGTGGATTTGTAATTGTTGTAGTATTGTCTATGGTACTTTCTTGATTAGATAATTTAATCTTCTTTAAGTAATTTTTGAATCATCGCGTCTACATGACCTAATTGCCCAAATGACACATCTCTGAGAATTCCTTTTCTATCCACTATTATCATGGATGGTGTGCCTTGTAGAGCAAATTTCTCAAACGTTTCGGCTGAATATTCTTTAGATTTCATATAACCTTTGACTCTCTCAATTATTTGATTCTTGTATTCGTCTGGCTGTGAGTCAAACTCTGGAATTTGTGGATAAATAAACTCCATGATTTTTTCCTGGCTAATTTCACCTGATGTTTTTGTGAGATTATCCATTGCTAGTGGAAATGGAATTTTAAATGAAAGTTTGTTTCCTTCTTCTAATTGACCATATGATGAAAGTGCATCTTTAGTCTCTCCGATGACTTCTCCTGTTTCAGCAAGCATTTTCAAATTGTCTAATGTATTTTTATCAAAATCCTCAAAAGCAGTAGCCAGACCTAAAACTCGAACACCTTCATCTTTGTATTTGTTGTAAATTTTTATCGCTTCAGGAATTGCATTCATGAAACATCCTGGACAATTTACCTGGAAGACTTCTAACAATACTATGTGATCTTTTTCTTGATCAAAATTTGTTGGAGCCCCTTGTACCCATTCTGATACTCCAAAATTTGGTGCTTTTTCACCTATTTTTGCACTCATAGTCTATTATTGGATTTTTTCCATTAAATAGATATCTCAACTTTTTTTGGGTTTTTTCTCAAGTAACCTAATATATGACATAATTTTTTTTAAAACAAAATGTCTGTGGTTACTAAAGATAGATTAGCACTTTTTGTAGAAATGGAATTAAAATATGAACAAAAAGATACTGAATATTTTATTTCTCTTTTAGAACATCCTGATTATGTTGTTAGGACAAGGGTTGCATGTATTTTAGTTGATTTTGGTGGAGAAGATAAAGTTGCTCATATTGCTAAAGTTTTAAAAAATGATGAAAATGAATTGGTACGACATGAAGCAGCATTTGCATTGGGTCAGATGAGTTACTCTAGTGCAATTCCGCCATTGACTGATGCAACTCTAAATGATTCTAGTATGTTTGTACGTCACGAAGCTGCTATAGCTTTGGGTGTTGTTGGCTCTACAGCTGCAAAAGAAGCTCTTCAAAAGGCATTAAATGATCCAGAAAAGCCAGTCGTTGAATCTGCAATTGTTGCATTATCTAATATTGAATTTATGGAAAAGTTAAGTAAGAACGAAAAGTTTGCAAAGTTAACAGGTGGATGAGATGAATTTTTCTTATGGAATTATAGGTATAGTTGGAGTTCTTGCAGCAATTTCTTTAGGATTCATAGCTATGGATCCTACTGATATTATTGAACCAAGAGTGATTGCACTTGAAGAGAATCCGGTCGCATGTACTATGCAATGGGATCCTATGTGTGGGGTTGATGGTGTTACTTATGGAAATATGTGTATGTTGAATGCTGCTGATGTTAAATTAGATTATCAGGGGGAATGTGTTGCTGAACTACCAATTAATCCAAATGTAGATTTGAATGAACCGGCATTTTGTGCTGAAATTTATACCCCTGTTTGTGGAACTGATGGAAAAACTTACAGTAACCAATGTTTCTTAGACCTTGCTGAAGAAGTTGAATTAGATTATCAAGGTGAATGTTCTCCAGATCCTATTGTTGAATTAGAACCAGTTATGGAAATGCCAGTACCCGGTGTTATTGATGTTGAAGAAATGATTGTTGAACCAACCCTTGAAACAGAATCACTACCTATGACTGCTATTGTTTCAATACCTCCAGGATCTGCAGTTCCCGGATGTGAAAATACTAATGAATGCTATTTGCCTTTTGAAATCACTGTAGCAACTGGTGCAACTGTTTCTTGGATTAATGATGATTCAGCAGCACATACAGTAACTAGTGGTACTGTTGATACTGGAATTACAGATGTCTTTGATTCTAGTTTATTCATGTCAGGATCTGTTTATGAATTCACATTTGATGAAGCAGGAACATATGATTATTTCTGTATGGTTCATCCTTGGATGACTGGTAAAGTTTTAGTAAATTAGAACTCTTTATTTTATGGTGATATTAGCTCCTAATCATTTTGACCACATTTGCATTGTTTTCCGTATGCGTTAATGTAATCCATATATTCTAAATCTGTGCAAGGGCCTTGATCCGGAATATCTATTTTGAATTTACATTTTCTACATATGGCAATAAAATTATTCAATACTTTTGAAAGTGAAATATTAGTAAAAAACTAACTGATCTCTTATTAATTAAAAGTCAGAGTACTGTAACTTTGCTTCCTTGTTCTGATGATTCAAATTTGTAAATCTGTTCAACTGTTGAGTCTTCAAAAATTTCTGCATCATGGGTAATAATTAGAAATTGCATTCTTGATTCTGAATTAGAAATATCTGATAATTGTGATAACACTTCAACTAGGGATTTTTTTCTTTCTGCATCAAGGTGAGTTGTGGGTTCATCTAGAATCATTAAATTAAGATTTGATGCTCCAAGAAGACTTGCCATACCTAATCGTAATGCTAATGCTACGCTGACTTTTTCTCCCCCACTAAGTGATTCTAATTCTAAAACTTCGTTTTTTGAATAACATGCGATTGAAATATCTCGTGTTTTTTCTGATAACAAAATCCTTTGAATTTTTGTATTAAGTAATGATAGATATTCTGATGCTTTTGCAGAAATTGTATTCAATGCCCAAGATCTTAGGCTTGTGGCAACTGGTCCGTCTCTACTGAAAACATTTGTTTGAATTTCGTTTAGATTTGTAACATACTCTTTTACAGTTCTTAATCCTACAATTGCTTTTTCAATCACATTGATTTGTTCTTCACCTTTAGAGATTTTCTCTGAAATTGCACCAATTTGTTGATCAATTTGTGATAAACTCTTCTGTTTTTCATTTATCGTTATCTTTAGATTGTTAAATTCACGCTCATCAAACCCTCTCGTTTCCTCTTCTAATTTCAAAATGTTTTCAAAAATCATTTTTGCGTGAGTATCTATTGTTGATATTTCAACCAAACTTCCGTTTGTGGTTAGTGGGATTTTTTGTTTCTTTATTTCTATGTCTTCTTGAATTTTTATCAATTCTTCTTTACTGTTAATTGAATATGCTCTAAGGGTGGCTTCTGCATCTCTAGCGTTTTGTATTTTTGCTGAAAATTCTTTCTTTTTTTGATTGTACATGTCTCTTTCTTTTTCTTTTGAAATGATTTGGTTCTGTATCTCTGAAATTTCTTGGCGAAGATGCTCTTCTTGGAATAGTGGATTTAGTTTTTCTACATTTGAATCACATACAGGACATTTGTTGTCTTTTAATTGGAGTTTTGATGCGAGCAATAGTTTTTCTTTTAATGATATTGTTTGGTTGGTCATTTCTTGAATTTTCTTAATCGTGTCCTCAACTGCTTCTTCAACTTTTAGAATCTTGGATTCCCAATCTGATTTTAGGGAAGCATGCTCAAAACATCCTTCACAATCGTGAATTTTACGCTCATTTTCATTGATTTGATGTTGAATTTCATGAATTGCTTCTTTTGCATATGCTAACAACTCTTTTTTCCTTAATTCTAATTGGTTGATTTTATCTATTTTTGGTGTATCGCTCTCAACTTTTTCCCTAAGATCATCTACATCGTTTTTTAATTTCTCTTGTTTTAATTCCAAAGCATTTTTTTCTGGTTTTGATTCAGTTATTTCTTTTTGATATCTTTCTAAATCACGTGATAAAATTTCTATATGTGTATCATCATATCCAAACATATCTCGAATTTTTTCTCGAAAATCTTTATTTACTGCCTTCATTGATTCAGATGCCACATCAAGTTTGTCAATTCCTATAATCGCATTTAATAATTCTTTGAATTCTTTTGGTTTTGCATTAATGATTGTATTTAGTTCTCCTTGTTGAACAATTGATGCAATTTTTAATTTTTCAAAATCTAATCCAATAACTTTCTCAACTTCATGTGTCATTGATTCTCCAAATTGTTTTCTTTCACCGGCTGCAATTTCAACACGTTCATTATCTACTATTTCTGCAAATGTTGCTGTAAGAGTTCCTTTACTATCTATTTTTCTTACTGCTTCAAACTGTTTTCCATTAATCGAAAAACCTATTTTTGCAAATCCTTGGTTTGAACCGCGCTTAATCAATCCTTTATTGGATTTTCTTGTATGTTGACCAAATAATGCAAATGTTATGGCATCAATTATGCTTGATTTTCCTGCACCGTTATCTCCTACAAAAACTGTTACTCCATTTTCAAATTCTAATTTTGTATTTGAATGAGATAAAAAATCTCCCAATTCAATGGATGTGATCATGATTTTCTCTCCCTTTTAAATTTCTCAAAATTCTCAAAAACTATTTGCGATGCTTCTTTAATTTCTCCTGATGCTAAAATTGGTAGTAGTTCCTTGATTGCAAATTTAGCTGCTTCTTCAGAGCCGAGAGCATCAATGGCTAATCTATACATTTCATCATCAATGACATTTGGTCTGTCTAGAAACACAGAAGAATCTAAAACTTGTTTTGTGCTTATTCTCCAAAAACATCGCAGTACCAATGAATTTAATCTTGCAATTTGTGCCTGAATATGGTCTGTTTCTATATTTTCTCCTTGGATTTTTATCTCGACAATTGGTTTTTTCCCTTCTGGAATAATTTTTTTAGAAATTTCATCTATAGTTTTTGATAAATCTTGATAATCTGTTTTGAATGAAATTTGAGGTCGTGCATCTAACTCAATCCAATTTGGATTTGCATCTTTTCCTGAAATATCTACTTCGAAGAATCCTTTTTTTGTTTCTTTAATCCCTTCACTAGTTGTTAATTCTATAGATCCTGGATAAGCTACGGGCCCGTTTAGATGACTAAATTGCCTTATGTCTTTATCGTGAAGATGCCCCATTGCATAATATGTGAAATTTTTTGGTAAATCCGTTGATTGTAACTCTCCTGCAAATTTGTTAAATTCTGTAATACCTTGATGTAAAATCAAAATTTTGTGACCTGAATGATCTTTGACGCTGTTATCTATGGCTGCAAATTTTTCTTCATATTGTGAAATTTCGGTTTTTCTTATTTTATCAAATCCAGCTAAAAGTACTCCTTTGTATTCAATGGGTTTCCCTTGACCGATATATCTTGAAAAATCTAAATTATGATATACATATGGAATTGGTGTTGTTCTAATTCTACTGATATCATGTTCTCCCAAAATAAAAAATGAATCAATATTATTTTGTTTTAATCTTTTTAATCCATTTGCCATTTGAATAATTGCAGTTCCATTTGGATTTGGCACATGAAAAATATCTCCTGCAAAAATTACAAAATCTACGTGATCTTTAATTGAAATATCTATCGCCTGATTAAATACATCATACACATCTTGTGCACGTTCCTCTGAACCATACTGTACTAATCCCAAATGCGTATCTGAAATGTGTGAAAATAACATTAGTCTAATAACAAATCTTTCTGTACCAATCCTTGAGTTGATTCTATTGCAACCTCGTTCATTTTATTTGCTTTTGCCCATGCATTAATTGCGCTTTGATCTGCACCCATAATCTTCTCTTTTACTTCCTCAACGTGAACTAATGATGGAAGGTTTGTCCATTGTCCAACCAGAACTGCATCCCCGACGTTTAGCGATGTTAATTGAGCGATTAATTCACGACTAGTTGACTCTGTTGCTGAGGCTATTTGTCGTTGGTCATCTTCTTGAATAATCTTCATTATCGCAAATGAACCCATCTGGCTTAGAACATTAAGATCAACACTACGTGGTCGTTGAGACACTATTCCTAGACCTAACCCGAACTTTCTACCTTCTCTGGCAATTTTGGCAGCCCAATACTTTGCACTAGTATCGTGATCTTTTGGAATGAAAACATGTGCTTCTTCAATGATTACAAAAATTGGTGAATTAAATCTGAAATTTCTCTCTTTCTTTGTTCTTCCATGTTTTACAATGCTAGCATCTTTTCTGTCTTTGAGTAACTGTTGTAAATAAAATGCTAAAGCAACATTTGCTTGTTTTTCTGATAACTCTGAAATATTGAGAATATTTGCACGCCCTTCTTTGATGAAGCTGATTGGATCCCCCATATCAGGATCTAAGATGTCCTCAAATCTTTTTTGAGATTCCTCGATGATATCTTGAACTCTATATGCTGATGATCTAATTTCTTTGATTTTTTTATCTTCAGAATTTATAATAAACTCAACTTCACTTTCTAATTTACTCCAAAACTCTTTTGATTCTTTTACATGTTTTGTAAATGCCATTCTTAATACTCTTTGTTGAACAGTGGCGCTCTCTCTAATCTCTAATACATCTGAGAGTTGATCCGCATCTAATAATCTGGGATTTATTTTTGCATCAATTACATTAATGCGTGGGATGTTTAGACCTGTATAGTCATTATGATAATCAAAAATTATTACAGTTCCATTTAATTTTGAAATTTGTTTTGTGATTAATGATACTAGATTACTTTTACCCATCCCAGTCATTGCAAGAATTCCCAAATGTCTTGAAACAATTTTATCCAAATTTACTTTGGTATCAATTGATTTATTTCGTAAAAGATTCCCAATACTTACCCATCCTTCTTTTTTAGGGCTGAATATTCCTTCCAGGTCTTGTTTACTTGGTAAAGTGATTTCTGTACCTGGAATTGGAGGAATTGCAGGTATGATTGACTGCCCTTTTCGCAGATTTTCTAAAAATCCTAAAATCCCAATATGCGCTATGAATGTTTTGTCTCTTTTGTTCAACTCTGCAATTTCAGTACTCTCTGTAGCTTCATCAAAATTTCTTACATCTGTAAATGCTGCACTAGATACTGAAGATCTTTCTACTAGCCCTAGAATCTCCCCTTCATCTGAATTAATTTTGATGTATTCTCCTACCGGTAACGCTCTTGAAGTAATTGCTGTAACGATTGTTGGTTTTGATTCACCAATTACAAAACCTAAACTCAACCCAATACCTCCCGTGAACCTATTTCATTACTTAATCCTAACAAACTTACCATCTTTCCAAGTTCTTTATCAGATATTTTACAGTTATTATGTGCAAGCTTTAGTGCATGTGGATATCCGCCAACACTGGTTTTGTATAATTTATTCATAATTGATTTAACTTCATTTTCATCGTGCTGATCGCCTAAAAATTCTAATTTGATTATTGGAGTAGAATCACTTAATCTTACAAATGTTGAAGAAATTATTTTATCCGCACCATATTTCTTTTCTACAAAAATTTTACTAAATCCTGGTTTGTTTGTCACGTGATTATAATAGAAAATATCTCCTGCTAGTGATCCTAAATTTTCAAATTGTTTTTTTGTGTTTGATGTCTTTGCAATGAAAATCACATTATCTTTCTTTTTCATTATTCTTACAATTGATGAACCTAAACTTGCTTGTCTTGTCATTAATTGAGAATGTAGAGAACCGTCCATCAATACCATGTCCACACTATCAACTGTTTTCTCACATGCCTCGATTTCCATTTTACTTGCAATGCTTGAAATATCATCAGCCGAGCCTAATCCTGATTTATGTAAATCCACTAGAATTTCACCATCTGATTTTATTGAAACAGCTGTAGTTGCCCATAATTCAATACCTTGAAATTTTGTATTGTTGAAACTAGAATCAATTCCTGCTGTAACTACTTCTTCTTTTGTAGGCGTAAATTCAAACCAATTATCACGTGCCTTTTGTAAAATCTGTTCAAATTTTGGCCCTTTTAGAATTGAGAGCATCTTGTCTCTGTTGAGTATTGCATCTTTGTATACTGTATTGAGCACAACAATACTTTGTAGGTTTGAATAAAATCTTTAGGTTATACTGAATCTTGACAAACCTGATCCATCAAACACTCTATCCAATTCTGCCTTTTAGAATCACTTTCTCGCTAGTTTCAGAAGGCGTGTTTCTATCGATGTATCTTATCTCATATGTGTCTCCGATGTGAATTGTTTTGCCATCAAGTTCTCGTGGAATTTTAATCATAACTTCAAACGTACTTGTGTTGGGACCTGTCTCCATTAGATATCTCGAGTTTGCATCAAATCTTGGATTTGCAAGTGTGGTTCTTATTCCACCTTCTCCTCTAAACTCTAATTCACTTAGTGAAATTTTATCTTCATTCTTAGAGTCTCTATTTGCATCTGGTTCGTAAATTCTGACAGTAAATTCATGACCAATCCTTGAACCTCCACCTGATGATTCTATGTTTGCAAATGTTCTAGTTAGTGCAACTGATTGCTTTAATATCCTTTTTTCTCCTGAATAATCAGAGGCATCCAAATATTTTATCAATACAATGTCTTCTTGACTTAGCGGTCTTCCATTGATTGTATCAGGTAATTCTAGTTTAATGTAAAATTGACCTGTATTTGGTCCAGTCTCAATCATACTTTTGGGGCCATTAATTGGAATACCGTTAATTGTAAATTCAAATAATCCTTGAGTAGAAACAACTTCTACTCCATTATGTGCGATATTCAAATCATGATCCGTGATATGGAAATTTACAATTGACATACTTGATGCTGGAACTGTCTGCATCTCTGTTTCTGATACTGGTACTGATTTGATCTCTTTTTCTAAATCTGAAAATCTTATTGGAATATACAACATTCTTGCTTTTTCCATTCTGTCTGCAGTGTTTGGTCTTACACATGCTGCATTTCCATTTGTTCTAATTACTAGCTCTAATCCTTCCCTGCAAAGAACATCCTCTGCTGCGATGCCTTTACGCATCTGTTTTTTAGGCGAATCAATCTCCGCATTTGCTGGAAAAACAACTGCTAATGTTATAATGGAAAATAATGCTGTAAGCACCAAAGTCTGGTAAATTTTCATGATTGTTTCTAGTTTTATTATTAAAAAAGTCTTGGGGATGAATCCTCTCTAATAAAATTAAACTAATTAAGTGATCATTTCTAGAATATTTACTTGAAACGAATAGGTTTGTTAGGATGTGGTGCAATGGGTACTCAAATTGCACTTGCAATTGATTCTGGACAAATTTCTGCAACTCTTACACATGTCTTTGATGAATCAAAAGAGAAATCCGCACTATTAGTTGAAAAACTAACAAACAAACCTGAAATTGTTGAGAATTCACATTTGTTATCTTCAAACCCTATTGACATTATTGTCGAAGCTGCATCTCAAGACGCTGTAAAAGATGTTGGCTTGAGCGTATTACAAAATAAACGTGACTTGATGATAATGAGTGTAGGTGCATTACTTGATGAATCAATATATGATATTTTATCTGATGCATGTGAGCATTTTAAAAAAACTATCTATCTTCCTTCAGGTGCAATTGCAGGATTGGATGGAATCAAATCAATTAAACATGAATTAGAATCTGTATCTATCACCACTACTAAACATCCGCGCTCCCTTAAAGGAGCAAAGTTTTTTGAAACTTCAAAAATTGATCTTGATGCAATTGATTCACCAATTGTAATCTTTGAGGGTACTGCAAAACAAGCAGTTACATTATTTCCTGCAAATATCAATGTTGCAGCTTTACTATCTTTATCTGGTATTGGCAGTGAGAAAACCAATGTCAAGATTGTTGCAGACCCTAACACTGACAAAAATACCCATCACATAGAAGCTGCAGGAAAATTTGGAAAGATGACCTTTACAATTGAAAATATTCCTGATACAAACAATCCAAAAACTAGTAGATTGGCAATTTTATCTGCAATTGAAACTTTGAAAAAATATTGCTCAGATGGCATTCAGATTGGTACGTAATATGGCAATAATTGTCATATTTGCTGCTTTTTCAGAGAATTTTAGACTATTCCATATTCTTTAAATCCATATTAATTTAATTTTCTTTGTATATGCTCGTACAACAATCCTCTGAACTCAAAGAAGAGATTATGAGATTAAAAAAAGAAAAAGACGTGGTAATTTTAGCACATAATTATCAAATTCCAGATGTTCAGGATATAGCTGATTTTACAGGAGATTCATTGGGTTTGTCCAGAAAAGCTGCAACAGTTCCTCAAAAAACTATTTTATTTTGTGGTGTAAACTTTATGGCTGAAACTGCTGCCATAATTTGCCCTGAAAAAAAGGTCTTAATTCCTGATTTAGAAGCTGGATGTTCATTATCTGATTCCATCACTGTTGATGAATTAAGAAATTGGAAAAAACAACATCCTAATGCAATCACCGTTGGATATGTAAATACTACTGCTGAAATTAAAGCAGAACTTGATTACTGTTGTACTTCATCTAATGCTGTAAATGTTGTAAAAACAATCCCTGAAGATAAGGATATTTTATTTTTACCTGATATGTTTTTGGGTTCTTATGTTGCAAAGATGACTGGAAGAAAAAATATGCACATATGGGCAGGTGAATGCCATGTTCATGCAGGAATTACTCCTGAAGATGTAACTAAAAAATTAAACTCTATGAATGATACTGAATTTGTTATTCATCCTGAATGTAGTTGTACTACTCCATTGATGTATGATGTTGCAAATGGAAGCTTTGATGATCATAAAGTCTCAATCCTTTCTACTGAAGGAATGCTAAATCATGTTAAAGAATCAACTGCAAAGAATTTTGTTGTTGCAACTGAAACTGGAATTTTATATAAAATGAAAAAAGATAATCCTGGTAAAACATTCATTCCTGCCTCTGAGAAAGCTGAATGCCAATATATGAAGATGATTACCCTTGAAAAAGTATATGATGCATTGATAAATGAAAAAAATGTTGTAACTGTTCCAAAAGAGATTGCTAAGAAAGCACGTTTAGCAATTAATAGAATGCTTGCAATTAGCTAAATTGTGTGACTGCATTGGTTGGATTATTTAGTAAAACTCCAAAAGACAATGAATTAAAAAACAACATTAAAAAATTTAAAGAATTCAAAACATTACTTAAAGCAAAAAAATATGATGAATCTCTAAAAGCAGGTACTGAATTATTAAAAAAAGTGCCAAACCATCATGATGCTTTGTTTATGGTGGGTGGAATTTATTATCTGAAAAATAAATACAAGACTGCAATATCCTATTTTGAGAAATCCCTTGACATTGGCGCATATGATGTCGATGTGTTACTTTTGAAAGCATACTCTCATCAAAAACTAGGTGAAAATAAACGCGCAATTTCATGCTGTGAAAAAATTCTCGAAGTTGATCCAAAAAATAAATCTGTATCTGAACTATGGGAACAACTGAATTCTTAAATTTCTAAACTCATGTCAATCCCTTTGACTGAATTTGTAATACTTCCTACTGAAATTATGTCAATTCCTGTCTGACCATATTTTGAGATATTTTTAGAATTGATTCCGCCTGATGCTTCAAGAATTACCTTATTTCTCAATTTTTGATTTTTCAGTATCTGGATTGTTTTTTTAATTTGCGCAGGTGTAAAATTATCTAGCATAATTATGGTGGCTCCCTCTTTTGCTGCCAACACTGCGTCTGCTGTATTTTCAACTTCAACTTCAAATTTTTTGTATTTTTTCTTTGTTTTTTTAATTAAAGATAACAATGAATTCTCAACTGCAATGTGATTATCTTTAATCATGACCATCTCATCTAGTGTGAGTCTGTGCTTTTTACCTCCTCCAATTTCTACTGCCTCTTTATCAAAATATCTTAGACCTGGGGCAGTTTTTCTTGTTGCATACAATTTTGTTTTCTTTGGAATTTTTTTTACTAGTGCATTTGTTTGAGTGGCAATTCCACTCATTCTTGTTAAAAGGTTTAGTGCTGTCCTCTCACAAGTTAGTATGTTCCCTGCATTACCTGTAATTATCATGATGGTTTGATTTGGCTTTATTTTGTAGCCATCTTTTTTTAAAATTCTAGTATTGCATCCTTTTAATTTGAAAATTTCTTTAGCATATGTAACACCTGCAAGAATTGCATTTTCTCTAGAAATGATTTTTACTGAAATTCTTTTTTTTGCTAATAGATTACTTGTAATGTCTCCTTTACCTATGTCCTCAGCAAGAAATTGTGATAATTGTTTTTTTGAATTAAATGTCAATATACTAATAAAATGTTAATGTGATTTTAAAGATTTTATGTTACTTTAATTGCGTATTTGCCTTTTGTAGTGATGCCCAAAGTTTTTGATATCTCTGAATTTGTTGGATCAACTACTAGTACAACACCTGTCCAATCTGGTGTTAAATCTGATGATTTACAATTTGGACATACTTTGAGTGTTGTAACGTGTTTACATTTGCGGCATGCCATTTCTCGTGCCATTCTAACTTGCCTCTACTTTTTCTTCTTTTGCTGGCTCTTCTTTGCCACCGCTGGATTTTTTAATTTCTTCTGCAATCCATTCATCTGCACCAAGGAATGGTTGTCTGCATGTAATACCGATTTTACCCATTGCAGCAGCTTTACCTAATGATACTGCAGTAATTCTTGCACGAAGTGTAGAACCAACTTTTAATGTTCTACCACTTTGATTAGCTAAAATCATTCCAGATTTAACATCGCTCTTTAGATAATCATCCATCACTTGTGATAAGTGAAGTAATGCATCAGTTGGACCAATTCTTACAAATGCTCCAAAGTCTGTAACGTCTACAATTTCACCTTGTACAATTTCTTGTAATTTTGGATAAAATGTTAAAGCTTCAAATTCAACTTTGTGAAATGTTCCACCGTCTCCGGCAATCATTTTTCCCATCTCATCTACCTTGGCATCTAAAATCATAATGATATATCCTAATTCTGCATTAATCATACTCTCGTACTTTTCTTTGAGAATGTTTGTTCCAGCCTTTTTGAGTGCGGTTCCAAACAAGCTAGGAGGAATCCTAACGACATCAACTAGAGTAGATATAGAAAACAAATGTACAGTTTTTCTCGAATTTCAATTTATGAATGTTTAGGTGATTTTAGGCTTGAATTTTCAAAAATTTTACATATTTTACAAATAACTGCCAATTTCTTTTGGTCTCTAACTTATGTTTAAATAAAGTGAACTGACTTTTTGAGCAATGGTTGGTATCGATCAAGTTCTTGAAAAACTTGCCACTGTAATTGATCCTGATTTGAAAAAAGATATCGTATCAATGGGTATGATTAAAAATTTAGAACTAAACGATGGTAACCTAAAATTTACTTTGGAATTAACCACTCCTGCATGTCCGTTTAATGTTGAAATTGAAGATGATGTTCGAAAGGCAATTGCAGAATTATCTGATTTGAAAAATTTTGATTTGAAAGTTACAGCCAAAGTGATGGAAGGTCGTTCACTTGATGATGACACCAGTATGAAAACTGTCAAAAACATTATTGGTGTTGCAAGTGGAAAAGGCGGTGTAGGAAAATCAACTGTTTCTTTGAATTTAGCTTTAGCGTTATCTGAATCAGGGGCAAAAGTTGGTTTACTAGATGCTGACATTTACGGCCCTAGCATTCCATTAATGCTTGGAATGAAAGATGGCTCCATGGAAGTCGAGGATAACAAACTTCAACCTGCAGATTCTAATGGATTAAAAGTTGTATCCTTTGGTTTCTTTGCAGATCAATCAAACCAAGCTGCAATTTATCGTGGCCCAATTATTTCTGGAATTTTAAAACAATTCCTAGTTGATACAAACTGGTCTGACTTGGATTATCTTATTGTGGATCTTCCTCCTGGTACTGGTGATATTCCATTAACACTTGCACAAACAATTCCAATTACTGGAATACTAGTTGTTACAACACCGCAAGATGTTGCAAGTCATGTTGCAGTAAAAGCAGTTTCAATGTTTGAAAAACTAAACGTTCCAATTATTGGAGTTGTTGAAAATATGTCTCATTTCATTTGTCCTAATTGTGATGAGAAACATTACATCTTTGGCGAAGGCGGTGCAAAGAAAATCAGTGAACAATTTAACATGCCATTCTTAGGTGAAATTCCATTAAATGCTGGAATCATGTCGGGATCTGATTTAGGAAAACCAATTATGATTACAAATCCTGATTCTCCAAGTGCAATTGCTTTTAGAAAAAGCGCAAAAAATATTGCAGCACAATGCAGTATACTTGCGGCCAAACTTCGAGATGAAATGGCATCTGAAAGCACTGGCGAGGAGCCAGCGCCAGAGGCAAGTACCAACTAATCCCGATTCCTGTGAAACTACCTAATTCGTTGAGAGAGCAAATGAAAACCCCTCTGGGGATACTGTTGCCTGAGAGTCAGGCTGACAAAAGCAACATCGAAAAATATCTCACAAAAGACTCGTATGTAATTACAGTTGGCGACAGGACTACGGAAAAAATGATAAGCTTTGACTTGGTTCCGTCATTACAAATCATTGACGGTCTGGAGAAGAGGGAAAAAAGAGAGCCTCCAAAATTATCCAATGCGACGGAACTGACGGTGGATAACCCTGCTGCGGAAATAACTCCTCAAAGCGTTGCCATGATCAAAAAGGCATTTACACTACAAGGCCCTGTCAGACTTTTTGTAAACGGGGAGGAGGATCTTTTGGTGCTGCCTGCATGCATTCATGCCCCTGAAAATGCTGTTGTTTTGTACGGTCAGCCAAATCAGGGACTAGTAATAGTGAGAATAACTCCAGAAATTAGAAATAAAGTACATAGACTACTTGATTTAATGGAATAATTG
>JABMOR010000139.1 GCA_013203245.1 Candidatus Nitrosopumilus sp. | reverse complement strand
TACTATCAACGATGTAGTGAGACACATATCAACGATGTCGTGAACCACAACACCTCTGACAGGTTTTGATTTCACAAATGATGCCTGACCGTGCTCCAAACCTGCATCAGTCCCGAAATACTTTAGAGTCTGGGTGGCCCCCTGTTAGCGTGTGGGGCACAACAGATAGTCACGGGTAACGAACGAAAGCTGAGGCACCGATGCCGATCCATCAAACTTTATGGCGGCTCACCGATACCGCTGAGCGTTTACCTACAGCGCAACTACAGACCGAAAAACAACTCGAAGACTTCATCGTTGCTCAGCCTGACATGCTGGACTCTAACTGGATGCTCATTGGCCAGCAGATTCATACTGATTTCAAAGGCATCATCGATCTTTTGGCGCTTCAACCCGATGGCACCCCAGTCATCATCGAACTCAAACGAGACAAAACGCCGCGGGACGTACTGGCGCAAACGTTGGACTACGCATCTTGGTTAGAGGAATTAGAAGCCTCGCGATTACAGCGCATCTACGAAGAATTTGTTCCCGGGGGAAATCTTGCTGCTGACTTTCAGGCCCGCTTTGGCTCAGCTTTTGATGAAGACGCGCTGGAAAACGACCACCTGATGGTTATCGTGGCATCGGAGCTGGACTCTTCGACAGAACGCATAGTCAAATACCTCGCTAAACGTGGAATAAACATCAACGCGCTCTTTTTCCAGGTTTTCCAGGGCGATGACGAGCTGCTACTTTCACGGAGCTGGTTTGTTAACCCTTCAACCACCCAAGTAACAGTGAGTAGCAATAAGCAAACGGGCGCATGGAACGGTGAGTTTTACGTTTCGTATGGCGTTGACTCCAGCCAACGCTGGGAAGACGCCAGAAAATATGGATTCATCACTGCATCTGGTGGGCCGTGGTACACGCGCACATTAGGGATGCTCGAAGCAGGAGACCGAGTGTGGGTGAGCATTCCTGGCGCGGGATACGCGGGGGTCGGCATAGCCCAAGGTCCCGCTGTGCCAGTGGAAGACTTCACCGTTGAGGTGGCCTCCAAAGCAACTCCCATTTTGAAGGTAAATGTCGAAGGTAACTACGCGGAGAGCCTCAACACTGATGACCGTGCATGGTTTGTACCCATTGACTGGCTTCACACCGTGGCGGAAAAGAATGCGATCCGAGAAGTTGGATTCTTCGGCAACCAGAACACAGTCGCAAAACCGAAAGTAGAAAAGTGGGAGCACACCGTCAAAACCCTAAAGCAACGATTTGGGGTCAGCGACTAAGTCCCAGTGAGAGAAAAGCGTTCGAGGTATACCGGGAACTCATTTTGTTGCTCTTAGGTAGCGAGTCAGCCATTTAGTCAGTCGCCATCGCTGCTAGACGGCCTTATCAATCCAACCTATCCCCGCTCGTTCCGCACTATTGTGGGGAAAAAGCACACCGGTTAGCGCTGGTGCATCTGACTACGGATCAGTTGGTTGGGCCTTTCTCTCGATGGTTATGACCCTGATTCGCTCGAGGGTTCCTCCCTCGCAGCGAAAGACATTATTCGCTCCAACGAATATGAGGTCCGGGTCATCGTCAACACCATGGATTATGCACCGGAGCCCCTCACCACCGAAGAACAAATCGAGCTCAACGAACGCGCTGACGCAGTCGCACCGCTGCCGAGCACCCTGAATTCCGATGCTTCCGGGTATGAATTCGTTGGTCCACCCAAAGGTGTGAGCTGGGATGACTTCGCTACAGCAGACCCTCTCATTCCTGATTCCCCACAACGCCGTTTGTTCCTTCCAACCCCGCCGGGGCTCGGTTACCGATCGTTGGCTTCATTGATGAATCGGTCACCCCTCACTCTTTTGCCCAAGACACCGCAGAATTGCTGGACTCCCCACTATTGAGCGTGGAATCCAGCAGGCACGGACCAGTGGCCTTTTATGACAACACCTGTGTCAATGAGGCGGTCTCCGCCCACTTCTTGGAGACCTCACCGGTAGTTGACACCACCTGTGGTGAGTGACTCGCAGCAAATTTTTTGCGGAGAAGCCACCGGTAACACTTGCCACAGCCTGACAAGATATCGGGACATATAAGCTGAAGCCGATAGAAATCAGTAGGGAAAAATATGATCGCGATGCCCACCTGGGAAGAATTTATTGCCCCAACGCTGCGAGCGATGTCGGACGGCGTTACGCGGACACGAAGAGAGATCCATCCAGCTGTTGCTGATGAGGCCAGCCTTTCTGAAGGCCAACGCCTCATCGCGCTGGCCTCAGGTCAGCTTCATTACGCAAACCGGATTGGCTGGGGGCTGTCGCTCTTGGCAAAGACTGGTGCCTTAGCGCGTCCGACAAGAGGCTCGTACGTCATCACAGATGCTGGGCGTCACCTTTTGGCAGCGTCTCCGGACACCATCACGCAAAGGCAGGTTAGGGAGCTCGCAGAGGACCCGAGCTCGGGGCTCACGCCCTACGTGCCGGCCGCGCGATCGGTCAGCGACGCCAACGTGTCGAGCCCTCTTGAAACCTCTCTCACACCGATGGAGCTCATCGACGCCGGGATGGAACAAATTGTTGAAGAGCTGTCGGCAGACCTTCTTGGCCGTCTCGTTGACAAAGACCCCTATTTTTTCGAAGAGGCCGTCGTCGAGCTCTTGATGGGTATGGGCTACGGCGGAGAACTCGGCAAAGGTTGGGTCACTCAAAAGAGCAACGATGGGGGAATCGACGGGGTGATCGACCAGGACCTCCTCGGGCTCAACAAGGTCTACATTCAGGCAAAACGCTATGGCTTGGATTCCTCACCGGTGGGGCGCCCTGAAATACAGTCCTTTGTGGGAGCGCTCAGTGGAAAAGCAGATTCTGGCGTGTTCATCACGACAGCTCGCTTCTCAGCAGGAGCCATTGAGTACGCAGCAAATGTCCCCACACGGGTGATTCTCGTGGATGGAGCTCAGTTAGCGCGTCTCATGATCCGTTTTCACGTTGGCGTTCAAGAGACACGCGCGCTGTCAATGGTGGAAATCGACGAAGACTTTTTCTCGTAGACCACACCTACGCGGTGTTGAGATAGCCTCCTGCCAGTGCAAGAGCGGGACTGATGCAGGT